>NZ_CAWMFQ010000273.1:12725-13974 GCF_963866995.1 Aeromonas sp. ZOR0002
GCAGTCGCTGCTGGCGCGCATGGACGAGGGGGGCGTGAAAGAGGTGCGCTCAGGGGCCGGGCTGGATCTGGGTTGCGGCACCGGTTTCTTCCTGCCTGCCCTGGCGCCGCGCTGCGAGACGCTGACCGGGCTGGATCTCGCACCCGGCATGCTGGCCCAGGCGGCCCTTCGCGGCAGCGGAGCCCGCCTGGTGTGCGGCGATGCGGAGGCACTGCCCTTTGCCGACCAGAGCCTGGACTGGGTCTTCTCCAGCCTGGCCCTGCAGTGGTGCGAGCGGCCGGCCCAGGCCTTTGCCGAGCTCAACCGGGTGCTCAAACCCGGTGGACAGGTCTTCTTCTCGACCCTGCTTTCGGGGTCACTGTGGCAACTGCGGGAGGCCTGGCGGGCCGTGGATGGTCGTGACCATGTCAATCGCTTCCTGACGTTGCCTCAGTTGCAGCAGGCGGCCCGTGACGGGGGCTTCGAGGCCCCGGCACTCTGCCCGCTGACCTGGTCCCTCGCCTACCCGGCGCTCAGCGGACTGCTGCGCGACCTCAAGGGGATAGGCGCGAGCCAGGTCAACGACGAGCGGTCTGCGGGCCTGGGTCATCGCCAGCGCCTGGTGCGACTGGGGGAGGCCTACGAGCGCCACCGTCAACCGGACGGCCTGCTGGCCGCCAGCTACGAGGTCTGCCTCGGGCGCCTGGTGCGGCGCTGACACAAAAAGACCCGGCGCACCCACCCCTTCAGCGGCAGGACGCGCGCCTGCCTTTCACCATGGATATCGGGGCGCCTCTGCGCCCCTGCACTGCATCGAGGAATCATCATGGGGACATCCTATTTCATCACGGGCACGGACACCGACGTGGGCAAAACCCTGGTGGCCCGCACCCTGTTGCTGGCGCTTGCCGCCAGAGGCATTCGCTGCGCCGGGTACAAACCGGTGTCGGCGGGCTGCACCCGCACCCCGGAGGGGCTTCGCAATCTGGATGCCTTGCTGTTGCAGCAGGCGGCCACGGTTGCGCTGCCCTACGAGCAGGTCAATCCCTATGCCTTCGAGCCGCCCATCGCCCCCCATATCGCCGCCCGTGAGCGGGGGGCGAGCATCCCCTTCGAGGGGCTGTCCGCCGGCTTGCGGGAGATTGAGGGAGCTGGGGCCGATCTCGTCATTGTCGAAGGGGCGGGGGGCTGGTTCCTGCCGCTGGATCATCAGCGTCTGCTCTCGGAGTGGGTCGCCCAGGAGCGGCTGCCGGTGATCCTGGTGGTGGGG
>NZ_CAWMFQ010000273.1:14007-15072 GCF_963866995.1 Aeromonas sp. ZOR0002
GCCCTGCTCACCGTCAGCGCCATTCGCCAGCAGGGGTTGACCCTGGCGGGCTGGGTCATTAACCGGGTGGATCCGCACATGAGCCGCTACGAGGAGAACCTGGACACCTTGAAAGCCATGTTGCCGGCCCCATTTCTGGGGGAACTCCCCTTCGTGGACGCGGTGAATGAGGTGGATTTGCACCACTGTCTCGATGTGTCGCCCTTGCTCTGAGGCCAGACATTCAGCAAACATTCATCGAGTCTGTCTATTATCTGGGGCAAGTGTGGCATCGGTCGCCCCTGGGGCGCCCCGAACCATGCATCCATATCTCACAAGGAGTCAATATGAAGCGAATTATGCTATTCCTGGTGACCAACCTGGCCGTCATGCTGGTGCTGGGGGTGGTACTCAATATCCTGTTCTCGGTTCTGGGGATCAACAAGTCCAGCATTTCCGGTCTGTTGGTGTTCTGCGCCGTGTTCGGTTTTGGGGGTTCCTTTATCTCCTTGCTGATGTCCAAGTGGATGGCCAAGCGCAGCTATGGCGTCCAGGTCATCGAGCAGCCCCGCAACGAGACCGAGCACTGGCTGGTGAGCACTGTTGCCCGTCAGGCCCGTGAGGCTGGCATCAAGATGCCGGAAGTGGGGATCTACGACTCCCCCGAGATGAACGCCTTTGCCACCGGCGCCCGCCGTGACGACTCCCTCGTCGCCGTCTCCTCCGGTCTGCTCTACAGCATGAGCCGCGACGAGGCGGAAGCCGTGCTGGCCCACGAGGTGAGCCACGTGGCCAACGGCGACATGGTGACCTTAACCCTGATCCAGGGGGTGGTGAACACCTTCGTGATGTTCTTCGCCCGCATCGTGGCCGGCGTCATCAGCAACTTCTTCAGCTCCAACAACGAGGAAGAGAGCAGCAGCACCGGCGGTTTCGCCTACATGATCACCGTGTTCGTGCTGGAGATGGTGTTCGGCGTGCTCGCCTCCATCATCGTCATGTGGTTCAGCCGTCAGCGCGAGTTCCGTGCCGACGCCGGTGCCGCCAAGCTGGCCGGCCGCGACAAGATGATCGCCGCGCTCCAGC
>NZ_CAWMFQ010000273.1:15093-17802 GCF_963866995.1 Aeromonas sp. ZOR0002
CGGTGCCGAGCCGCAGATGGAGGGTTCCATGATGGCGTTCGGCATCAACGGCAAGCGCTCCATGAGCGAGCTGTTCATGAGCCACCCGCCCATCGAGCAGCGCATCGCCGCCCTGCGTGGCTGATAGCCAGTCATCTAAAGAAAACGGCTGCCCTCGGGCAGCCGTTTTGCATTCCGGGGACGGGGTTTTGCCCCCCGATCACCCTATTTGATCACCAGATCCGTCAGGGGCACGGCGCAGCAGGTGAGGATCTTGCCCTCGGCACGCTCGGCGGCGCTGATGGCGGGGGCATCGGGGTGATCCACCTCGCCCGAGACCAGGGTCTGCTTGCAACTGCCGCAGATGCCGGCACGGCAGCTCCAGGGCAGCTCTACCCCCTGCTTGTTGGCCTGATCCAGCACGGTGCCCTGGTTGTTGCCCGCAAACTCCCGCTCGCCGATACGCAGTTGCACCGCCTGATGGGGGCGGGCCACCGAGAGCAGGGCCCCGCCAAAGCTCTCCTGGCGGATGCGCCCGGCCGGTACGCCGAGGGCGGTCAGCCGGTTGGCTGCATCGGCCATGAAGCCGTGGGGGCCGCAGATGAATACCTCCCGCTCCTGCAAATCCCGGATCCGGCCCAGATGATCGTCATTCAGACGGCCGCTGAGCCCCTGCCAGTGTTTGTCAGGCTGGCTCAGGATCAGGGTGAGGGTCATTCCCTGCTGCGCCATGGCGTGCAGCTCGCTGGCGGCAGGAATATCCGCCTCGCTGCGACACAGGTGCATGAAGTGGACGTCACCGAGCTCCCCCCGTAGTGCCAGAGTGCGGGCAATGGAGAGCATGGGGGTGACACCGGATCCCGCCGAGAGCAGCAGCAGCCTGCGCTCGGACCCTAAGTGAAACTCGCCGGCCGGGGGGGCGGCCAGCAGGTGATCGCCCACGCGCAGCTCATGGTGCAGCCAGGGGGAGAGGCGGCCATCGGCCAGCTTCTTGACGCTGATGCTGTAACGCTCGGGCCGCTCCGGCGTGGAGCTCAGGGTGTAGCGGCGTTGAACCCGTGTGTTTTTGATATCGAGGCTGATGGGCAGGTGCTGGCCAGGCAGGTAGTCGGGCAGGGGCTCGCCGTCGGCGGCCTCGAACCAGAAGGTTTCCAGATCCCGGGCCAGGGGTTCCCGGGCGACGCACACCAGCTCCCGCTTTTTCGGGGCCGCGTTGGGGTAGACCGGCGCCCGGGCCCGCTCCAGCACCTCGATCTCGCTGCCCGCGTCAATCCAGCCCTCGTTCAGGGCCACCAGATTCTGGCCGAAATAGACCTCACCATCTTCGCCACGGCGGTAGCGGGTGAGGGTGGCCAGCGGCTCTTTCAGGGCATTGAAGCGCTCCGTGCCTGCCTCCACCGTGGTCATGATGCAGCGGCTGCACGGCTTGTCCACCCGAAACTCCACCTCGCCGATGCGGATCCGCTTCCAGCCATCCTCTTCGAAGGGGCGGGTGCCGCTCGCCACCAGGTTGGTACGAAACTGGCTCATCTGGTGCAAGGCATCGGATCTCAGGTTGAGATCCTCAAGGGAAGCCTGGCTGATGAGCAGCAAGGGGTAGCCGTCCGCAAAGCTCACCCGGGTGCCGGTCTTCTCCCGAAAACGATCGGATGCCTCCCCGAGCCAGAGCAGGCGCACCGGCTCCCTCGCCACCCGGCTCAGCCACTCATCGGCGTCGGGCCCGGTGTGCAGGGCGGTAAAGCGATCCCCCCAGACACCGGTGTGCTGAGGGGCGCGACTGAACGCCGCCTCCATGAGGGCAAGGGGGGGAAGACCTGGATAGCGCAGTTGCAGCCCCCCCTCGACAGGGGTGGCCACCACCTGCTGCAACTGGGGATGGGTGCGGGCGGTGATAAAGGTGCCATCCGGTTTGACCACCATGTAGCGGCGATCCCCGGCAAGTCCCTCCTGGGTCACCTGGGCGCGCTCCAGCGGCATGCCTGCCGTCGATTTGATGGGGTAGAGATGTATGCTGGCGAGGGTCGGCATGTCCTGGTCCTTGTGCTGTGGCGATTCCTGTGAAGAGGGGAAGATAACGATTCCTGTCCCGGGCGGCAATCTTCTCCTGCTGCCCACGTCGAGGGCGGCGAGGGGGCCCGGGCGACAGGCCCGAATGGCTGCGGGGTGTGACGGGGATCCGGTTGTGAAGGGGGCGACCCATAAAGCGCAACATTTATTGATCCTGATCCACCATGTCGTACAAAAAACGGCCCATCATCGGGCCAGCTTCCAGTTTCTGACGCTTTCGCTTCTTCCCTCTCCGGCCACCGTCTGCCCAGGCAACACGGTATCAAGCGCATTCGGATGGGGCCTGTCACACAAAAAGAAGAAAGCAATGTATGAGCAAACAACTGGATATGACCCCACAGCCGGATCTCTCCCAGAAAACGGGAACAGGCCCGGTCCGTACCCGGCTGCCCGTCTGGCGGCCGGCCCTGCCACCTTGCAACCACGCCTGCCCGGCTGGCGAGAACATCCAGGCCTGGCTTGCCCTGGCCGAAGCGGGCCGCTTTGAGGCGGCCTGGCAACGCCTCATCGAAGAAAATCCCCTGCCTGCAGTCCACGGGCGGGTCTGTTATCACCCCTGCGAAACGGCCTGCAACCGTGCCCAGGTGGATGATGCCGTCTCCATCCACGCCATCGAACGCTTCCTCGGCGACGAGGCGCTGGCCCGGGGCTGGCAGGCAGGGG
>NZ_CAWMFQ010000274.1:0-349 GCF_963866995.1 Aeromonas sp. ZOR0002
CAACTGGTTGCCCGGGGAGAGCGGCTGCCAGTCGGCCTGCAGCGCCAATTGCTGCAGGAAGGCGTGCTCGTCGCCCAGTTGCCGGCGCACCGCCTCGGCCTCGGCCTGGGCCTGATAGGAGTGCTGCCGCAGGCCGTCATCCCGGCTCTGGTGGCGACTGCACAGGGCCGGCAGCGTCAGCAGGGCATCCGGCCAGCTCCAGAGATCGGCCGGCGGGGTCATCACCATCACCTCGGGGCAATTGGCTCGCACCTCGGCCCGTTCCAGCTCGCTGTCATCCCAGAAGACCAGGCTGTCCAGCCCGACATGGAGGCGGGCGGCCAGCCGCCGCAGCCCCTGGGGTTTGGGC
>NZ_CAWMFQ010000274.1:444-6532 GCF_963866995.1 Aeromonas sp. ZOR0002
CTGCGCCCGTGTCAGCACCATGCCGGGATGCTCGTCAAACAGCCGCCACACATCGTCAGCCAGATTCTTGGAGCAGAGCGCCAGCACTATGCCCTGCCCGTGCCAGTGGCTGGCCGCCTGCTGGAAGGCCTGGTAGAGCCGGCCCATCCCGTCCTGCCCCAGCAAAACGCCGCCGACACCGTCTTCGCCGACCACGCCGCCCCACAGGGTATTGTCGCAGTCGAGCACCAGCACCTTGTGGGCGGGTTGCTGCAACCGCTGCAGCAAGGGGAGAATCCACTGCGCCAGGCTGGCCAGACCGGCCATGGAGAAGGGGCAGGACATCAGATAGAGGTTGCGCCGATCGAAGCAGTGCTGGCGGCCATACTGTTGCAGCCAGAGTGGCAGGTGCAGGTCGTCCAGGCCGGGTTGCTGCAGGCGCAGGCGGGCCATCTGCTGCTCGAACGCACTGGCCAGCACGGCCAGCACGGCAGGGGCCGTGCCATAGACACAGAGCGGCGCATGGCTGCAGGTCCCCACCAGCAGATGATCCTGCGGGCGGCGCTGCAGATGCTGCAACAGAGGCTGGCAGAGCGCGTCGACGAAGGCGGCAACCGCCAGCAGCTGCTCATCCTGCGCCAGACGGCCCCACTCCTGCAGGGTCCGGGCAGGCACCAGATCTTCCCACAGCCAGATAATGATATGGGTCCCGGCCGCAGCCTCGGTGCTCTGGTGCATCAGGGTCTGCAGCCACTGGCCATGAGGGGCAACCTGCACTTCGCCGTATTCAGCCAGGGGTCGCCAGGCGAGGTTGCCCGGCATCAAGAACGAACTGCCACTGAGATGAATCGATGTCATGGCTTCTCCCACTCCGCTGTCGGCACCATCCAAGTTTTAATAACTTTGCTTGATCGTCTTTGATCTTCTAGAAAAATAAAAGCCTTTTCAGTCATTTATATCAGTAGTTGATGCTGACATAGGGGACTTCGGTCACATCCCACGCCTGCTTGAGGTAGACGGTGAGCACGAAGAAGAAGTTGGCCAGCAGATTGGCGAAGCGATAGAGGATAGGATCGAAGCGCACGCCGCTCTCTTCCAGGCGTACCAGCAGACGCACCACCTTCTTGCTGCCACAGCGGCACAGGTGCAGGGTGGGAATGGGCTGGGGCCCCTGGGGCAGCACGAAGCCGGTCACCCGGCCGCGACTCGCCTCGTTGTAGTGATCGTACCGTCCCTTCAGCCAGTCCAGATCCTCCTCGAAGATGCCGAGCCGTCCCCGCACCGAGCCGTTGAGGTTGTAGATGAGCCGCTGCAGGGTCGCCAGATCCGCCATCACGGGCCGAGTATCCTCATCCGGCATCAGATGAGAGAGCACGGCCCCCACCTGGCAGCAGAGCTCGTCGGTGGCGATCTCGTAGTCGCACTGGAACTGGGTTTCGAAGATGAAGGGGTAGCAGAGCTCGCGCTTGTCTCTTGGCTTCTTGGGGTTCATGGCATCGCCGGGCTGGGGAAAAGGGCAGTGTGCCAGCCCGGGGACGGGCTGGCAAACACCCCGCCCCCGCCAGCATCACGGGGGCGTCGCCAGACTAGCCGGTCGCCATCTGCTGGCCGAGCAGCCTCATGGCTTCCAGCATCCGCTGGTTGAAGCCCATGAAGCCTGCCCCCTGGGTCGCCCCGTCCTGACCCCGCGCCGCCAGCACGGTGGGCGTCAGCGCCTCCTGCTGGGAAGGGGGCAACAGGGCGTCGGCCTGCTGCTGCAACCGGCTGAGCCTCGGCAGGTAGTCCGCCAGGGGCTTGAGGCTCTCCTGCAGGGAACTGGCCCCCTGGTAGGTCTGACTCAACTTGGCCGATTGCTTGAGCTTGAGGGAGTAGGAGACCAGCTGGCTGTCATCCAGTTGCAGCCCGTTCAGCCCGTCCGCCAGGGTCTTGCCGTCGCCCCCCTTGAAGAACTGCCCGGCCAGCTCGTCCAGCCCCTTGACCAGGGTGCCGATGGCATCCATCTCGGCACTGTCGAGATCCCCCTCCAGGGAGAAGTCGAAGCTCTGGCTCGACTTGAGGCTGAACTGGCTGCCACCCCCATCGCTCTGGGACTTGAACTGCCAGCTGTCGCTGAAGCGCAGCATCACCTTGTCCCCGTCCCGGGTCTCGATCTCGAGGAGGGCCTGCTGGCGGCTGGCCATCCTGGCATCCCCCAGATCCGTGGTCGACACCTTGCCGAAGAACTCCTTCTCGAACTCGTCGAGCCCCTTCTGGATCAGCTTGTAGCTCTGATCCATGCCGGTCTTGATGTCCTCGTTGTCCGCCCAGTCACCGAGCTGCTTCCTGGCGTCACCGAAGCCCTTGTCCACCCCCTTGCGGGCCTGCTCCATCATCTTGGTCAGGTCGTCGTCGGACTTGCCGTCGGCACGGGCCGCGCCTATCCGCCCGGTGACGAACTGCAACACGTTGTCCGCCACCGACTGGAAATCGAACAGGGTCTCCGGAGTAACCTCCTGGGGCTCCTGCACCTTGGGTGCCTTGTAGCCCTGGCCGTTGATCTCCAGCGCAAATTGCAGCGCCTGCTGGATCAGCACCTGGGCCCATTTCGGGGGCTTGTTCAGGGAGACCTCATCCCCCTTGTCCGCCGTCTTCGACTCCGTCTGTTGAGGCGATTTGGGAGCAATGCCCACTCCCTTGGGTTGGGCTGCGCCCATGCCATCAATTTGCATCATTACTCTCCCGCCTATAGTGGTGGATCGGTTATCGGCCCGACTGGCCACTTCTTGACCACAAAAAACTTGGACAATCCGCAACGGCCTTTTAAAATCCCCACCCTTTGGTTGGCTGCGGCCTTCCCCCGGTCTTTCCCCGGCTCAGCCCGGTGCATGCGAGGTATCCATGACTCAATCCCAGCCCTCTTCCGCCGACGCCCAGGGCAGACGGACTCCTGCCGACTACCAGGCCCAGCTCGACGAGAAGCGCGATCGCCTCACCCAGCTATTCGCCCCCTTCAATCCGCCCGCGCTGGAGTTGCACGCCTCCCCCGCCGAGCACTACCGGATGCGCGCCGAGTTCCGCATCTGGCACGAGGGGGATGACCTCTTCCACTGCATGTATGCACCGGCCACCAAGGAGATCATCCGGGTCGACAGCTTCCCCACCGCCAGCCTGCTCATCAACCGGCTGATGCCGGTGCTGCTGGCCGGGCTTCGCCCGCACCCCGTGCTGCGCAAGAAGCTGTTCCAGATCGACTACCTCTCCACCCAGTCCGGCCAGATCTGCGTCAGCCTGCTCTACCACCGCAAGCTGGAAGCCGAGTGGCAGCAGGCCGCCGAGGCGCTGCAGGCCGACCTGCGTGCCAAGGGGTTCGAGCTGCAACTGATTGGCCGCGCCCACAAGCAGAAGATCTGCCTGGGGGATGACTTCGTCATCGAACGCCTGACCGTGCAGGGGCGCGAGCTGGTCTACAAGCAGGTGGAAAACAGCTTCACCCAGCCCAACGCCGCCATCAACGAACAGATGCTGGGCTGGGCCCTGGACGTGACCAAAGAGAGCGAGGGGGACCTGCTGGAGCTCTACTGCGGCAACGGCAACTTCTCCATCGCCCTGGCGCAGAACTTTCGCAAGGTGCTGGCCACCGAGATCGCCAAGCCGAGCGTGGACTCCGCCCAGTTCAACATCGCCGCCAACGGTGTCGACAACCTGATCATCCTGCGCATGTCGGCGGAGGAGTTCACCATGGCGATGCGCGGTGAGCGGGAGTTCAACCGCCTCAAGGGGGTCGATCTTCGCGCCTACCAGTGCAACACCATCTTCGTCGACCCGCCCCGGGCCGGTCTGGACGACGCCACCGTCAAGCTGGTGCAGGATTACGACAACATCCTCTACATCTCCTGCAACCCCGAGACCCTGCAGGCCAACATGGCCGTGCTCGGTGAAACCCACGAGATCGCCCGCTTCGCCCTGTTCGACCAGTTCCCCTGGACCCACCACATGGAAGCCGGGGTGTACCTGAAGCGCAAGGGCGGCTGATCCGGGCGGTTCCCCGGCTGCCCCATGGCAGCCGGGGCCGCTTTGGCCACTGAAGGGCACGGAGCCTGCCTCATCGGACCGACCCGCCACGGGACAAGTGGGGCGGCCCGATGCCAACCGCTTCATCCTGTCCCCCCTTCTCCCCCGGGAGAAGGGGCAAAAACCCCCGCATTGATTAGTTATCCCGGTGCAGAGCGCGGACGCAGCCGTTATGCTGGCGACACGCCCACTCACGCCATGACCGGGGAATCACGCCACCATGCCACGCGTTCTGTTTGTTGAAGACGATCCCGAGATAGGCCAGCTCATCAGCAGCTGGCTCGGTCGCCACGACATCGAGGTGCTGCTGGAGACCCGGGGTGACCGGGCACTCGACAGGGCCCTTGCCGAGCAGCCGGATCTGGTGCTGCTCGACATCATGCTGCCGGGGCAGGATGGCCTCTCCCTGTGCCGGGATCTGCGTCCGCGCTTTGCCGGCCCCATCGTCATGCTCACTTCGCTCGACAGCGACATGAACCAGATCCTGAGCCTGGAGCTGGGGGCCAACGACTACATCCTCAAGACCACGCCCCCCCCGGTGCTGCTGGCCCGGCTACGAGTCCAGTTTCGCCAGCAGGGGCAGAGCCAGCAGGCCGTGGTCCCCGCCGCCCCGCCCCAGCGCCTGCAGTTCGGCCGCCTCCAGATAGACGGCCCGGGTCGGGACGTGCGCCTCGATGGGGAGAGCATTCCCCTCTCCACCGCCGATTTCGACCTCCTGTGGGAGCTGGCCTGCCACGCCGGCCAGATCCTGGGGCGGGAGGCGCTGTTTCGCAGCCTGCGGGGGCGCGACTACGACGGCCAGGATCGCAGCATGGACGTGGCCATCTCCCGTCTGCGCCGCCGGCTCGGGGATGACAGCAACAACCCGACCCGCATCAAGACGGTGCGCCAAAAGGGTTATCTACTCGTACCCCAGGCTTGGGAATGATCTGGTGTCTCACACGCCTGCACACCAGAAGCCAGGGAATGACAGCAACAACTCGATCTGGATCAAGACGGTGCGCCAGAAAGGTTACCTGCTAGTACCCCAGGCCTGGGAATAAGCCCCGCCGAATGACCTTGATGCTCTCAGCCTTCTCCCCTTGCGGGAGAAGGGTTGGGGATGAGGGGCAACAAGGCAATGTCCAGACGCAATCCAGGCAAGAGGAGAGCCCCGATGCGACGCCTGTTTATCCAGTTCTATCTGCTGCTGATAGGCTGCTTCACCCTCGCCATTCTGCTCATCGGGCTGGTCTATCAGGTCAGTGCAGAGCGGGCGGGGGACCGCTATCTGGAGCGGATGATGCAAGGCTCCCTCGGCCTGCTCACTGGCGAGCTGGCCCGGCTGCCGCCGGAACACTGGGCCACCCGCACCGGCGAGCAGAGCCGCCAGCTCAATCTGCCGCTGCAGATCGGCGTCCTCGCCAACCAGCCCCTGGCCAGCGAGGATCAGGCCTTCCTCGAGGCGGGCAACATCGTCATCGTCGAGGAGGATGACACCTTCCTGCAGCGCATCCCGAACACCGACAAGGTGCTGATCGTCGGCCCCGTCCCCTACCTCTCCTACCTGCACGAGCTGCACTGGGTGGACGTGGGGCTGCTGCTGCTCATCGGCCTTTCCCTCGGCCTGCCCATCCTGCTCTGGCTGCGCCCCCACTGGCGCGGCCTGCAACAGCTCGAACAGACCGCCCGCCGGGTCGGCGACGGGGATCTCTCCTGTCGCACCGGTTTGCCGCCCGGCAGCAGCCTGGGCCGGGTCGGCCGCACCTTCGACCAGATGGCGGAGCAGTTGCAGGCCATGCTGGCCAGTCGCAAGCAGTTGACCGACGCCATCGCCCACGAGCTGCGCTCCCCCCTGGTGCGGCTGCGCTATCGCCTCGCCATGCTGGCCGAGCCTCCCTCACCCGAGGAGCAGCAGGGACTGGAGCGGGACCTCGGCGCCCTCGATGCCCTCATCGAGGAGATGCTCACCTATGCCAGGCTCGATCGCCCCGAACTACCGCTGCAATGCAGCGATCTGGAGCTCGGCAGCTGGGCCGGCAGCCGCCTTGCCGACTGGCAGGCCCTTCGGCCGGACAAG
>NZ_CAWMFQ010000274.1:6571-7516 GCF_963866995.1 Aeromonas sp. ZOR0002
GCTCGACTTCGTGCGCCCGGCCATGGCTCTGCCCTGGCGCGGCGACACCCGATTGCTGGACCGGGCGCTGGAGAACCTCATCGGCAACGCCCTTCGCCATGCCACCAGCCAGGCAAGCCTCTGCATAGCGCGACAGGGGGACGACTATCTGCTGGAGGTGGCCGACGATGGCCCCGGCATCGATCCCGCGCTGGCCCCGCAAATCTTCGAGCCCTTCGTGCGCCTGGATCAGAGCCGGGACAGACGCACCGGCGGCGCCGGGCTGGGGTTGGCCATCGTGCGCAGCATCGCCCACCACCACGGCGGCGAGGTGCAACTGCTGCCAAGCAGCAGCGGTGCCCGTTTCTGCCTGACCCTGCCCGTACATTTGGATACAAACCGTCACCAGTCGCTCACTGAACCGCAGGTCGAACAACCCTAGGATGAAGTCATGGAGAAACGCTCCATGTCATCAAACCGAACGAGGAACTGGAATATGAACAAGCTGATCCCCCTGACTCTGGCCGCTGTCTTCGCCCTGACCTCCGGCTTCACCATGGCCGCCACCCCGACCAAGGCCGCCGCTCCCCACGCCACCCAGACCAAGGTCGTGAAAAAGCATCACAAGGCTGCCCACGCCAAGGCGCCGGCCGTCAAGGTTGCCCCCAAGACCAAGTAAGCTGCCTGCTTCCGCCATGCAAAAGGGGCCCCCGACAGGGGGCCCCTTCTGTTTTTGCGCGCTTGCCGTGACTCAACCCAGCATGTAATCCGCCGGCAGTTCGATGCGGGCCACCCCGGAGGCAACCGCCGCCAGCGCCACGGCACGGGCAACCCGCGGCAGCAGGCGGGCATCCATGGGCTTGGGAATGACGTAATCCTTGCCGAAGGCGAGTTCACTCACGCCAGAGGCGGTCAGCACCTCGGCGGGCACCGGCTCCTTGGCCAGAGCCCGGATAGCCTCCACTG
>NZ_CAWMFQ010000274.1:7573-11304 GCF_963866995.1 Aeromonas sp. ZOR0002
TGCGGCTGGCACGGGCGTCGAGGGCGCCGCGGAAGATGAAGGGGAAGCAGAGCACGTTGTTGATCTGGTTCGGGTAGTCCGAGCGGCCGGTTCCCATGATGAGATCCCCGCGCACTCCGTGAGCCAGGGCAGGCTTGATCTCGGGGTCCGGGTTGGAACAGGCGAAGATCACCGGGTTGGGGGCCATCAGGGCCACCGCCTCGGCAGGCAGTACGTCCGGGCCGGAGACGCCGACGAAGACGTCAGCCCCGTCGATGACATCCATCAGGGTACGCAGGGGGGTGTCGTTGGCGAAACGCTGCTTGTACTGGTTGAGATCGGTGCGGCCGCTGTGGATCACACCCTGGCGGTCCAGCATGAAGATGTTGTGCGGCGCAGCCCCGCACTTGATCAGCAGATCCATGCAGGCGGTGGCGGCGGCACCGGCGCCCATGCAGACGATGCGGCTGGTGCCAATCTCCTTGCCCTGCACTTCCAGCGCGTTGAGCAGCCCGGCGGCGGTGACGATGGCGGTACCGTGCTGGTCATCGTGGAACACCGGGATGTCGCAGCGGGCGATCAGCGCCTCTTCAATCTCGAAGCACTCGGGGGCCTTGATGTCTTCCAGGTTGATGCCGCCGAAGGTGTCGGCGATGGCGGCCACCGTATCGATGAACTGGGCGCTGGTCTCGTGCTTCACCTCGATGTCGATGGCGTCGATGCCGGCAAAGCGCTTGAACAGCAGGGCCTTGCCCTCCATCACCGGCTTGGAGGCCAGCGGGCCCAGATTGCCCAGCCCCAGGATGGCGGTGCCGTTGGAGATGACGGCCACCAGGTTGCCCTTGCCGGTGTAACGGTAGGCATCGGCCGGATTGGCAGCGATCTCGCGTACCGGTTCGGCAACGCCCGGGCTGTAGGCCAGCGCCAGATCGCGAGCGGTCTCGGCGGGCTTGGTGAGGGCAATGGCGATTTTGCCCGGGACAGGTTGGGCGTGGTAGTCGAGTGCCTGTTGGCGGAGATCGTGCTGCTGATCGGACATGGGGGACCCCGATACGGAAATGAATGAGTGATGCGTTGGCTCGCCAGCGGGCGAGGGCTGAGGATCATAAAGAAATCCCCCGCCCTTTCACAGCATAAAATATCGCTGGATAGCAATGACAGGCTAATCAGTAGCATGTCACGCCATCCAAAACTACCCAATTAGTTATAGATTCGATTTCAATCCATGACTGGAATGCCGGCTTTTGCCTCTGCCTGCCGGGCGATGGCCTCCGTCATCCCCTGGAAGATGAAGAGGTGAAACGGCAGCATGGCAAGCCAGTAGGCCAGCCCCCAGGCCCCCTGCGGATGCCAGTGGGCCGTCACCCGCAGCCGGGTCAGGCCGGACTCCAGGGGCTGGATGTTGAACTCCAGCCGACCGACGCCGGGGGCCTTCATGTTGAACAGCAGATCCAGCCTGCGTCCTTCATCCACCCCGAGGATCTGCCAGGAGTCCAGCATGTCCCCCTTCACGAAGCGATCCGGGTTGGTGCGTCCCCGGGTCCGGGCCGGACCGCCGATCAGATGATCCATCCATTCGCGCACCACCCACAGCTCGTTCATGTAGAAGTAGCGCTGCTCGCCCCCCAGTTGCTGCAACACCTGCCACACCACCTCGGGGGCGGCGAGGCAATCCGCCTCCCCGCTGGCGGTGCGGTCGTAGAAGCCATATTCGGGATGGCGCCAGCGCAGACCAAGGGGCGTCTCCTCCCCGTGCTGCTCGGCACCGAGCCTCTGCTCCAGCGCCAGGCTCTCCGCCAGCGCCTCATCGAAGCTGAGCAGATGCTGGGGCAGCAGGGCGCGCAAGGGGCCGTCATCCGCCGGGATGTCGTGCTTGAGCCCCCCCACCAGCGCCTTGGCGATGGGTTGGGGAACCGAGGTGGCGAACTGCAGCCACCAGGCGGAGAGCCGGGGGCTCAAAAAGGGGATCGGAATGATGGGGCAGCGTTTGCCGATATGGGCGGCGAACTTCTGGAGCTGCTGCTGGTAGCTGAGCAGCTCGGGGCCGGCCGCATTGAAGATCTGGCCATCCACCCCGTCGGCCTCCACCAGCCCGCCCAGATAGTGCAAGAGGTTGGAGAGGGCGATGGGGGGCGTGCGGGAGCGCACCCACTTGGGCGTCACCATCATGGGCAGGTTGTACACCAGATCCCGCATCACCTCGAACGCCGCCGAGCCGGGGCCTATGATGATGCCGGCACGCAGCTCTACCGTGGGCACCCCTGCGCTGCGAAACAGCTCCCCACAGTAGCGCCGGGAGTTGAGGTGGCGACTGTTGCAGGGCTCGGGCTGGATGGCGCCGAGATAGACGATGCGGCGCACCCCGGCGGCACGGGCGGCGGCGGCGAAATTCTTCACTCCCTGCTGCTCCAGCCGGTGAAAACCGGCCCCCGCCCCCATGGCGTGTACCAGATAGAAGACGGTGTCGACCCCCGCCAGCGCAGGGGACAGGGTGGCAGGCTTGAGGCTGTCGGCGAGGCGAAACGCCACCCCCTCCGGCAGACGGCAGGGACGACGGGCCCCGGCGATGACCCTGTACCCCAGACCCTGCAGATGGGGCACCAGGTAGGATCCTATGTACCCGGCAGCTCCCATCACCAGACATGTGCGCATCGGCTCTTCTCCCTTGGTTGAGCCAACACCATAGGGCAAAGCGGGGAATTACAGAATGGCGGCCAATAAAAAAGGCACCCGACGGGCGCCTTTTTCAGAATTCTTCAGAAGCAAGATTACTTCTTGGAGGTCAAGCCACCGAAACGCTTGTTGAACTTGTCTACGCGGCCGCCGCTAGAAACTTCTTTCTGCTTGCCGGTGTAGAACGGGTGGCACTCGGAGCACACGTCCAGGTTCAGATCTTTACCGATGGTAGAGAAGGTGTTGATGACGTTACCGCAAGAGCACTTGGCGGTGATGGCTACGTAGTCAGGATGGATACCAGCTTTCATGGACAACCTCAATTATCAGGCCGTGTCGCCATCCGATCTCTTGTCGGACACCACACGATTGTTGAACACAGTTTCAAAGGCTGCGAATAATATAGGAAACGCCTGAGATCAGGCAAGTGGCTTCGCAGAAAAAATAGGCAACCTCTGGTGAATTCTTCCCAAACGCTGGATCTGGTTCGTGTGGCTGTGCCGGTGCCGTTACGCCGTCATTTCGACTATCTCTCTCCCCTGCCCTTGCCTGCCCCCGGTTGCCGGGTCGAGATCCCGTTCGGCCCGCAGACCCTGGTTGGTCTGGTGGTGGATCACCCGACCGAGAGCCAGGTCCCCCGCAACAAATTAAAACCCTTGAAGAGGGTGCTCGACAGCTCCCCCGTGCTGGGGCCCGACATTCTGGCGCTGATGGCCTGGAGCGCCGGTTACTACCAGCATCCGCTGGGGGAGGTACTGCCCCACGCCCTGCCTGTGCTGGTGCGCAAGGGGGAGCCCGCCGCCTATCGGGAGCTGGAGTTCTGGTTTGCTACCGATGCGGGCATGGCCATCGACCTCAACGAGCTCAAGCGGGCGGCCAAGCAACAGCAGGCCCTCGCCTTGCTGCGCAAGGGGCCGCAGACCCCCTCCGCCCTCAAGCAGGAGGAGATCCAGAGCGCGGCCCTCACCGCGCTGGAGAAGAAGGGACTGCTGGAGAAGCGCTCGCTGGAGCCGAGCCATGATGGCGACTGGGCCACCCGCTTCGAGCCGGGTGAGGGGCTGCGCCTCAACGGCGAGCAG
>NZ_CAWMFQ010000274.1:11355-12016 GCF_963866995.1 Aeromonas sp. ZOR0002
CAAGTTCGGTGCCTTCCTGCTGGACGGCATCACGGGCTCCGGCAAGACCGAGGTTTACCTCAGCATCCTCGAGCCCCTGCTCAAGGCGGGCAAGCAGGCGCTGGTGATGGTGCCGGAAATCGGCCTCACCCCCCAGACCATCAACCGCTTTCGCCGCCGCTTCAACGTGCCCGTGGTGGCGATGAACTCCGCCATGAACGACAGGGAGCGGCTCGATGCCTGGCTCGCCTGCCGCGACGGTGGTGCCGCCATTCTGATCGGCACCCGATCCGCGGTGTTCACGCCGTTCAAGGACCTCGGCATCATCATCATCGACGAGGAGCACGACGGCTCCTTCAAGCAACAGGACGGCTTTCGCTACCACGCGCGGGATCTGGCAGTGATGCGGGCCCATCGCGCCGGCATTCCCATCCTGCTTGGATCTGCCACCCCGTCGCTGGAGACATTGCACAACGCCTGCAGCGGCAAGTATCACCACCTCAGCCTGACCCGGCGCGCCGGCAACGCCCAGACCGCTCGCCAGGTGATCCTCGACATCAAGAACGTGCGGCTGCAGGCGGGGCTCTCCCCCCAGCTGGAGCAGCTGATGGCCGAGCACCTGGCGGCGGGCAACCAGGTGATGCTGTTTCTCAACCGCCGGGGCTATGCGCCGGCACTCATC
>NZ_CAWMFQ010000275.1:0-6432 GCF_963866995.1 Aeromonas sp. ZOR0002
CACAGTGCCAGAATGAGCAGCGCCAGCAGGGCAAAGGGCGGCACCAGGCAGAGCAGCACGCACAGGAAGGTGACAAGCCCCGGGTGGCGGCTCTTGCGCCGGGCCAGTCGCCATGCCACCACGCCGACGACGATCATCAGCAGCAGCATGAAGAGAACAAACAGGTTGGAGTTGATGGTCATGAAAGCTCCTTTTTCATGGCAAAAGGCACACTCTAGCGCCGTTGCGTTCCCGGGCAACTCCCAATCTGGTGGTGCCTCCACCGGTCAATAGGCATTTTCTATTTCGCCAATAGATGAGAATGGTTTTCATTTGATGAGGTTCTGGGTGATACTGCCTTCATCGCCAGAGGAGACACCACCATGAAAAAGACCATCAGCTTCGCCATCCTGCACTTTTGTGTCGCCTTCACCGTGGCTTACCTGCTGACCGGCGAACTGCTCACCGCCAGCCTGATCGCCCTCATCGAGCCCGCCGTGAACACGGTCGCCTTCTACTTCCACGACCTTGGCTGGCACAAGCTCAAGCCTGAGCACAGCCTGCAGGCCAAGACCAGCAGCTTCGCCCTGGTCCACTTCTCGGTGGCCTTCGGTGTCGCCTACCTGCTGAGTGGTGAGCTGCTCACCGGCGGCGTGATGGCACTGATCGAACCTGCCATCAACACCGTCGTCTTCTTCTTCCACGAGCGGCTGTGGCGCAGCCGCCAGACCTTGGCGCTGGCCAGCGTCTGATTGCCATGCAGGGCCGCCTGGCCCCAAAAACACGGGGTGCTCCTGCCTCTTTAGGGTGTAAAGTGTGCTCTGGTCACGGGGCATCATGCCCCCTGTTGGAGCCCTGTCGATGAACAAGATCTTGCTTGGTACCCTGCTGTTTTCCCCTCTGCTGGCCGCGGCGGCCACCCCGTCCTTCGAATGCGCCAAGGCGAAAGGCGCCGCCGAAACCCTCATTTGCAAGGATGCCGGACTGGCTGCGCTGGATAACGAGCTGTCAGCCCTCTATCCCAAGGCGATTGCCGGGTTCTCCCCCGAGCAGCAGAAGAGCGAGCGCGCCATCCAGCGCGGCTGGATCAAGGGGCGCAACGACTGCTGGAAGGCGGGCGACCTGCGCCAGTGCGTGGAAGAGAGCTACCAGTTGCGGATCACCGAGTTGCAGATAAAAGGCGGCCAACTGAAGGTGCCGACGCCGGTCGATTATCAGTGCGGCAAGAGCGTCACCCTCTCCACCTACTTCTACAACGAGGCCAAGCGGCCCGCCGCCATGATCAACCTGAGCGAGGGGAACAACCAGCAGCAGGTGCTCGCCTATGAGACCCCCAGCGCCAGCGGCGCCCGGTACGAGGGGCAAAACCTCACCCTCTGGACCAAGGGGAGCGACGCCATGCTGGAGCGCTACGGTCAGCCCACCCTTAACTGCAGCGAGATCCCGGGCAACTGATCCCCCGCCCGGCCAGAGGCCGGGCAACCACTCCCGTACAGGCAGCAAGAGGGTCACCAGCTGGTGGCCACTCGCCCCCTTTTACCTATCCCCCCAGCCCCTCTCGCCAATCCAGCCCGGACGCCAGGCTTTCGGGCTGACCTCCATTTGTTGAGCTTGCCCGGCAATTCGCCATTTCCTCCTTTCCCTTCGCTCGCGGGCCGTTAATATAGCCAATTGGCAACACACGCCTCGTCGGAGTCTCCCATGAGCCACGCCAACCACGCCCAATTGGTCAATCTCAGCAAGCTGGAAGCTGACATTCAGGGCGGTAGCGTCGCCAAAGGGCACAACCGGCAAGAGGTAAGTGACTGATTCAACCATGTCGAGTGGAGTGAATGTATGGAAACGCACACACTGCATCGGGGTCGGCTGATCGACCATCTCCAGCTGGTGGTGAAAGACCTGACCGCCAGCGAGCGCTTTTACAGGGCCATACTGGCCACCCTCGATGTGCCAATCGGCGGCGCGGGTGAGGGTTACTTCTGGGCTGACGAGCTGTTTGTCACATCCATCGACAGCCCGGCAGCGCTCGGCGCACTGACCGGTCGCCATCACCTCGCCTTCCAGGCGCAGGACCGCGCCACAGTCGATCGCTTCTATCAGGCAGCGCTGGCCCATGGCGGCCAGGATAACGGCGCCCCCGGCGAGCGGGTCTATCACCCCGGCTATTACGCCGCCTTTGTCCTCGATCCGGACGGCAATAATATCGAAGCGGTCTATCACGGCGAGGCAAAGCGCAGTGCGGGGTCGGTGGTGATCACTTTCTAGCTACACTATTCCATACCTTCAGCAATTTAGATCCCCATCTTGGAGCATCTTCGCAACTATGAAGGAATAAAAGTGGTAAGTATAAAAAAATCTATCTATAGGAAAAATAATTTAAAATGGCACTCGTAGTTTATCAACTCCCATTTTATGCGGGGAAAATAATCGACAAGATGATTGAGAATGATTGGTTCGTTCATTCATTTACACTAGGAAATGTGAGAGATATATATAATCCATCAGCATACCTATATAACTTAGAATTTAATAATGTAGAATATACAATCCATCTAGACCTTAACATATATCAGTATGTGCTAAATGCTGTAAAAAAAGATAAAAAACAACCATTGCACAGAAATGCTATAGCTTTGATGGTTTTTGCTAAATTCACGAATATAATTCTTGACCCAACAATTGCAATATATGAAAAATTGAACTATAGAAATCAGTGCCCTGATGAGTTAATTGATGACTTGATACTGTTTCGTCAAATTGACAATGCAGATATGGACGTTTTAGCCCAATTTGCACTTGGTAATACTGATACCATCGAACTACCTGAGCCAAGATCTTTAGAACGTTCTCATTTAAAATATCGACTTGTAGAGTATCAAAGACTTAAGAAGTGGGACACAATATATTTACTAGTCCTTAAAGTAACTGAATTATTTTATTATAGGAAAGATACTACAGGTGAAGAAAAACTAAAATACTTCTGGCAATGGTGTCATCATGATTTTTTGTTTTCACTCGTTGTCACTTGTTTTGCTATAAAACTATTTGGTAAAAAACCGATACCTAAGTTAATGAAATATACCCCAGAGCAATCAGCTAAGATAAATAAGCAAGGTTTAATAAACATGACTTGGGATTTGTTTCTGTTAGACAAGTTCTTTGAACACTGGCAAAAAAAACCAAGCAATAAAGAATTTCTGTATGCTAGTAATGACAAACCCCTACAGGAAGTACTTAAAATTGCCATTGAAATTCAAAAAAAAGGCCACAACATATACCTGCGCGACTTATCCTCAGAGCTAAATAGTTATTTCACCAGCACATTCAAAAAAATTATGACACAAGAAGGTCGTCGCATTACATCTGTGACTGATTTTAAATCTTTTCGTGATGATATGATTTCTAACTATGAGACAATTCTTCTAATCAATGAATAAGAGCATAATATCCAGTAGGTTAGAATAACGAAACAAAATCTAAAAATCGCGAATAGACATATCATACTGATAGCCTGATAATAAATCGTCTGCCCTCGCGGTCATTACTCCGTTTTAGGATACTGGACGCAGTAAAGCCTCGATAGCTATGAACACATTACACATTTAGGAGAGATCGGTGGCTAAAAGAGCATCTATTCCCAAAAAGATCAAAGAGATATTGAGAGAAGAGGTCGGCTTTGGTTGCCCAGTTAAAGATTGCGGTAACCCATACTTGGAATACCATCATTTTGATCCTCCGATTCATATCAAACCACACAATGATCCTAAAGGCATGATTGCGCTATGTGCTCAACACCATAAAAAAGCAGATGGAAATGCATATACAGTCGAACAACTTCATGATTTTAAAATGAACCGCGTTCACTCTAAACAAGTAAGAGGCAACCTAGATTGGCTGCGCAGAGACCTACTATCGATCGTTGGTGGTAACCTTTACTATGAGACACCAATACCTGTCCAAATTGATGGGCATAATTTGGTATCATTTTCACGAGATGCTAGTGGTTTTCAAAGACTGAGCATTAGTATGCTTAGTTTAAGGGCTGAAGAGCGACTAATAATAGATGAAAACTCTTGGGAAAATATTGGCAATCCAGTTGATCTTCGATCTCCTCCTCAAGGGAAGGAGTTAGAAATACACTATAGTAATGGAGACCATTTATATTTACGATTCTCTGAAGTTGAAGACAAAGAGCAACTTCAATCTATGTTTGGTATTTCATATAACTCTGATTTTAATTTCCCAATAACGGCCGTTGAAATTAACTTTGCTATTGGTGAGACCAACATTGATTTTTCCGCCTCTGGCACAACGGTTATGGGCTCTAGGATCACAAATAGTGTAATAGCTTATTGTGGTGTAGGTTTTTGTATAGAGACTGGTATTAAATGGCAGCAAAACCCTAAATGGAAACTTGAACAAAAGTATGAAGTACGCCAAGGAAATATCATTAAAGTGGCCTTTGGGAAATGAATGTATAAATAGAATATTTCAACACGTGATGTCACCAACTCTAATAAACCGTGGTAATGACTGTTGTATATGTATTGGTGATAGCACCTTGTCAGCTTGGTACCTGGACAGTATGCCTCAATCTAGCAGGAAGAAGTCATGAAGTATTCTTTGAATTGGCAACGCCCATTGCTTCTCATGAGCAAGCGGTTCTTTATATTTATCACATTGATTTTTGTAGGATTCGTTGCGCTCAGTGCATTCAAAACTCAACTCAACATGGAGCTGGGTATCTGGCTCTTTTACCAATATCTGAAAATACTGCTAGCAGCCTTCGTTGTATTGTTCGTGATGGCGCAAGCGTCCAGGTTGTTTTCAGTCGAATTGAGTAGTGACGATGTTGTTGGTAGAAACCGTTTTTTCCGAAAAGTATCCATACCATATGCCGAGATGGTGGGGGTGAGTATGGGAAAATTGCTCATCGTCAATTGCATGGTCATTCGAACCAACAGCCTCAAGCGCATTTACGCCCCTTTTGATCTGGACGGTTTCTCGGATCTTTCGGATAAAATAGATGCCAAGTTAAAGCATCGCACAACATCAAGGAATGACTCGTAACCTCAGGTATTTGCTCGGTGCCTATGCCTGTCTTCAGCTCACAGGTAGCCGGATTGTACAGATCTAGTTATCACCAGCCCATCTACGCCCGTTATGACCCCATGACGGGTCAGCGCTGTCATATCATGCTCCTGTGGCGCGCCCCTCCACCATGGGGATTCTCTCCCCCCTACCACTAGCCTATAGTGAGCCCCTACTCGAACAACCTTTGCGAGCAGCACTATGTATATCGGCGAATTTGCCCGGCTGGCGGGCACCACCCCAAAGGCGGTCCGTCTCTACGAGCAGCTCGGGCTGCTGCCCGAGCCCAGGCGGCGCGGCAAGTATCGCGTCTACCGGGCCGAGGATCTGGAGTGGGTCGGCTTTATCCGCGAGGCCCAGCGGCTTGGCTGCAAGCTCGGGGAGCTGGTTCCCCTGCTCGCGGGCGTCACCAGCCTCGATCACTTCCCCTGGCAGAAGGTGGAGCAGCTTATCGCGGACAAGCTGGCGCAGATCGAGGCGGAGGTCGCCAGGCTGCAACGCCAGCATCAGGGCTTGAGCCAGTGCGCCACGCTGCTGGCGCAGCACCCGTGCCGCTATGGCGCCCCGGCGCGGCAATCCCCCGACGAGCGGGATCATCCCGCCGCCGCGGATCGGGGACAAAAGGTGGCTTGACTCTGTCCCATGGGACAAGGGGTGTAATGGGGGCTCACTTCAAGGAGCCATACCATGACCCCCAACCTGCTTGTTCTCAACGGCAACCCCAAACCCGACAGCCTCTGCCACGCCCTCGCCCGGGAGTATGCCCGCAGTGCCGAGCAAGGGGGCGCGCGCGTCACCCTGCATCACGTGGGGGAGCTCGCCTTCGCGCCGGATCTTCACCATGGCTATGACGAGGTGCAGCCCCTCGAACCGGATCTGCAGGCGGTGCAGCAGAGCCTGGTGCAGGCCCACCATCTGGTGATCGTCGCCCCCGTCTGGTGGGGCCACCTGCCAGCCCGGCTCAAGGGGCTGCTGGATCGCACCCTGCTGCCGGGTTTCGCCTTTCGCTACCAGCCGGGGAAGGCGCACCCGGAGCAGTTGCTCGCCGGCAAGACGGCACGCCTGCTGCTCACCATGGACAGCCCCCCCTGGTATTACCGCTGGTGGCAGGGAGCTCCCCTGGATCGCACCCTGGACAAGCCGGTGCTCGGGCTCTGTGGCATCCGGCTGACCCACCGCCAGCATCTGGGGCCCGTCCACACCTCGGATGAGGGGGCCCGCCAGCGCTGGCTCGGCCAGGCCGGGGCAGCCGCCCGCCAGGATGTGCGGCGGCTGGGCAGGCGCCCCGCCTAATCCCTGCCATGGGCATGTTTTGCCCATTAAAAAGGCGCTGTCCCAATTACATGTTGAAAGGCTAACCTT
>NZ_CAWMFQ010000276.1:0-1613 GCF_963866995.1 Aeromonas sp. ZOR0002
GCCAATACCCGCCAGTATCGGGATGCCCCGGCGCTGGCGCTGGTCTTCTCCGGTCCATTGGTGCCCAAGGCAAACTGGCAGAGTTGGCTCGGGGTCAGTGAAGGGGGCAAGCAGGTGCAGGGGGAGTGGATTCTCGCCGACGATGGCCGCACCCTCTATTTCCCGAACGTTCAGCCCGACAAGCGCTACGAGGTGAGCCTCAAGTCGGGGCTGGGCCCATCCCCCCAGCGCTGGACCCTCAAGACCCGGCCGCTGGAGGCGGGGGCGTCGTTTACCGCGAGCGGCATGGTGTTGCCGCTGCGCGACGAGCTGCGCCTGCCCATCAGCGCGGTCAATGTGGACGAGATCAATATCGACTTCTTCCGGGTCGATGCGGAATACCTACCCCGTTTCCTGGCCGAGTATCGCCCCGGTGCCGGCATGGGCAACTGGGAGCTTGAACAGATCACCAAGCGGGCCAAGCGGGTATTCAGCGGCCGCTATGCGCTGGAGCTCGATGCCAACCGGCGCGAGACCCGCCTCATCAATGTGAAGGAGCCGCAGCTGGCGGAGGCTGGCGTCTACTTTGCGGTAATGTCCCCCCTTGGCAACTACGACTGGCGCAAGGAGACCACCTACTTTGCGGTGAGCGACATGGGGCTCAGTGCCCGCCGTTACCGCGATGAGCTGGAGGTGTTCGTGAGCTCCCTGGCCAGCGCCGAACCCCTCAAGGATGTGCAGCTCTCCCTGCTCGACCAGAAGGGCAACCGGCTGCAGGTGCAAACCACCGACCCCCAAGGTCATCGCCGCTTCGATCAGGTGCAGGGGGCTCGCCTGCTGCTGGCCGAGCAGGGCAAGCATCTGGCGGTGCTGCGCCTCGATGGCGCGGCCCTCGATCTCTCCACCTTCGATCTCGGCACCCAGCCCTGGCAGGCCCAGCAGTTGTATCTCTTTAGCGGGCGCGATCTCTATCGCCCCGGCAAGCGGCTCGACAGCGAAATCCTGCTTAAAGGACAAGATGGCCAGCTGCTGCCGGGCATGGCGGTAGAGCTGGAGGTGAAGCAGCCGGACGGTCAGCTGCTCGAACAGAAACGGCTGTTGCCGGACAATTTGGGCGCGGCCCACTACGGCCTGCATCTGCCGGATGATGCGCCGCTCGGGCGCTGGACCATCAACCTCAAGACCGCCGCCGGCAGCCGCTTCGAGTGGCCTTTTCTGGTGGAGGAGTTTCTGCCGGAGCGGCTGAAACTGCAGCTTGGCAAGGGGCCGGATGGGGAAGTGACGAGTCTGGACGCCGCCCTGACGCTGCCACTGCAAGGGGACTATCTCTACGGCGCACCTGCGAGTGCCACCAAGGCCAAGGCGGAGGTGAAGTTAAGCCGCGCCACCATGCCCTTTACCCAGTGGCAGGAGTTCACGCTAGGTGACGTGCTGCTTGCCGAGCAGGCCAAGGATCTTGAGCCGCTGAATCTCACCCTGGATGCGCAGGGGCAGGGGACATTTTCGCTGGCTGATGAGCTCGATGGGGTGCGCGGTCTCGGGCCGCTGGAGGTGGCTTATCGGGTGTCGATCGCCGAGCCCGGTGGCCGCGCTGTCAATCGCAGCCGCACCCAGTATGGCTGGCCCGCGGGCAG
>NZ_CAWMFQ010000276.1:1647-5325 GCF_963866995.1 Aeromonas sp. ZOR0002
CCAGCCGGTGGCGGGGGCGGTGAAGGTGCGCCTTATCAACGAGTACCGCGACTACTACTGGCACTACGCCGATGGGGAGGGGTGGAAGTACGAATTCAACAGCCAGCCCTATCTGGAGCAGGAGCAGACCCTGCAGCTGGATGGCAAGGGGCCGACCCCGCTCACGCTGCAACTGGCGGCGGGCTGGTATCGGTTGGAGGTGGAGAACAGTCAGGGCCATCAATCGAGCCTGCGGGTGGAGATAGGTAGTTACGCCTGGGGCGGCGGTGGGGAGCAGGCGCGGCCCGACAAGATTGCCATCACCCTCGACAAACGCGCCTATCAGGCGGGCGACAAGGCCAAAGTGACTTTGGTTGCCCCGCGCCCCGGCAAGGGGTTGCTGCTGGTGGAAGATGGCGACGGCCTGCGCTGGTGGCAGCGTATCGAGCTCAAGGGGGCCGGTGGCGATGCCAAGGATGCCCGCGGCGAGTTCGAGATCCCGGTCAGTCCCGAGTGGCAGCGTCATGACCTGCATATCTCGGCCCAGATCGCCGCGCCAGACCGCGCCTCCAAACCGGCTGGCAAGCAGCAGGGGCAGAGCCTGCGCTCGGTCGGGCTGGTGCCGCTCACCCTGGACCGGGAAGCGCGCCGTCTGCCGCTCACCCTGAGTGCGCCGGACAAAGCGGTGCCGCTCACCCGGCTGGAAGTGACCGCCACCTCTACCCCCAACGGTCAGAGCCGCGTGGTGCTGGCGGCGGTGGATCGGGGCGTGCTCAATATCAGCGATTATCAACCCCTCGACCCGTTCGAGATCTTCTTTGGTCGCAAGCGCTTCGCCCAAGATTTGTTCGACAACTACGGCCAAGTGATCCCGCCACAGGATGGCAAGCTGGCCCGCCTCAACTACGGGGGGGACCGGGCGCCGCTGAAAAAGGGCGGTGCGCTGGAGAGCCGGGTCGAGATAGCCGCACTGTGGAGCGGCGAGGTGAGTTTTGACGAGCAGGGCAAGGCGGTGATCCCGCTCGATCTGCCCAACTTCAACGGCGAGCTGGCGCTGATGGCGCTGGCCTGGAACGAACAGCAAGTCGGGGAGGCCGAGCGCACCGTCAAGGTGGTGGCGCCGCTGGTGGCAGAGATCGGCTGGCCGCGCTTTGGCGCGAGAGGGGATGAGACCCGGGCCCTGGTGCAGCTGCGCAATATGAGCGGCGAGGATCAGACCCTCTCCCTTGCCTGGACCCTCAACGGCGGGCTGAAAGCAAACGGCGAGCTGCCCGGCACCCTTTCCCTTAAAAATGGCGAGGAGCAGTGGCTGACCCTGCCGCTCACCGTGACTGGGGCGAGCGGCGTGGCACGCCTGCAGTTGGCTGCCAGCGGCAAGGATTTTGCCATCAGCCGCGACTGGACTTTGCCGCTGCGATCCCCCTGGCCGGCCGAGACTCGCCAGCGCTACCAGATGCTGGCTCCCGGCCAGCAGATGAGCTTTGCGCCAGCTGAGCTGGCCGGACTGGATCCCGCCAACCTGCAGGGGCTGCTCAGCCTCTCCGGCACTCCCCCCTGGGATCCGGCAGCCCAGTGGCAGGCGCTGGCCGACTACCCCTATGCCTGTCTGGAGCAGACCTTGTCCCGTGCCTGGCCTTACTTACTGACCACGGCCGATGAGCGGGCCGCCTGGCGCAAACCCGCAGAGGGCAAGAAAACGGCGAGCGAGGCGGATGTGCAACGCGCCCTGCTGCAACGGCTGCAGCGGTTGCAATTGCCAAGCGGCGGCTTTGGCCTTTGGGATGGTCGCTCCGACGAGGAGCAGTGGCTCACCGCCTATGCCGCCGACTACCTGCTGGCGCGCAAGGAGGCCGGCGATGCAGTGCCGGAGGCGATGCTCAATCAGGCGCTGAACCGATTGCAGAGCTATCTTACCGACAGCCAGTATGGCGAGCGCTGGAGCAGTGCTCCCGAGCACAGCCGGCTGGCCTATCAGGCCTACAGTGCCTATGTGCTGGCCCGGGTGGGCAAGGCGCCGCTCGCTACCCTGCGCCTTGTCTGGGAGCAGCAGGCCGATCACGCCCGCTCGGGTTTGCCGCTCTTGCACCTCTCGCTGGCGCTCTCGGCCATGGGGGATGAGCAGAACGCCGCCAAGGCCCTCAGCCGGGCATTGGCGACCGAGCGTGGGGACGACTATCTCGGGGATTACGGTTCGCCACTGCGCGATCAGGCCCTTGAGCTCTCCCTGCTGCGCCAGCACAAGCTGGCTGCGGAGATCTGGCCGGCCCTCAGTGCCAAGGTGGCCGATACCCTGGCTCACCGTCAGTGGCTCAGCACCCAGGAGCGGCTCGCCCTGCTGCGACTCGCCCGCTTCGATCCGGCCGCCGACTGGCAGGCCAAGGTAACTTCCTCTCTTGGCAGTGGATCCCTGAGCGGTTCGGCTCCGCTGCAGCAGGGTGCCCCAGAGGCACTGGCCGCGAGCACCGTCACCAACGAGGGCAAGGGATCCCTCTATGTGCAGCGCACCTTGATCGGTTACCCCGAGCAGGCTCCTACCCGGTTGAGTCAGGGGATAAGCGTGACCCGCAGCTGGTTCAATAGCGACGGTCAGCGTTTTGACCCGACCAAGGTGAAGGTGGGGGATCTGGTGGTGGTGCGGCTCAACGTCAGCAGTGAATCGGCGGTGCCCGATGCCCTGCTGGTGGAGATGGTGCCCGCTGGCTTCGAGCTGGAGAACCCGGCCCTTGGCAACAGCATCAAGCTCGAAGATCTCTCCATCGAGGGGAAACCGGCGTGGCAGATCGAATGGAACGACTACCTCAAGCATCAGGAGTTTCGCGATGACCGCTACACGGCGGCGCTGGATCTGAGCGCCGGGAGCAACCAGCAACTGGTCTACCTGATGCGGGCGGTGACGCCGGGTCGCTATCAGGTGCCGCCGACCCAGGTGGAGGATATGTACCGACCCGAGATCCGGGCCGTGGGTGAGGATATCCACGAGGTGATCATCTCTGAGTAACAAACCCTCCCTTGAGCGGGTTCGCCCGCTCACTTTCTGGCAGCGTGGCTGGCTGAAATTGGGTCGCACTGGCCACGCTGGCTGGCGCTGGCTTGGTCGCCTGCCACGCTGGCTGCGCTTTTCGGTGCTGGGCGTTGTAGCACTGCTCCTGTCATTGCTGGCGCTGGATCGACTCTTCCCGCCGCCGCCGCTCGACCCTGCCTATGCGCGGGTGGTGCTCGACATGAAGGGGCGACCGCTGCGTGCCTTTGCCGATACCAGCGGCGTGTGGCGCTACCCCGTGACGCTGGAGCAGGTCTCCCCCCGCTATATCGAGGCGCTGCTGGGCTACGAGGATCGCTACTTTTGGCACCATCCCGGGGTCAATCCGGTGGCCATGGTGCGCGGCATCGGTCAGTGGCTGCGTTACGGGCGGGCTGTGTCGGGGGGCTCGACCCTCACCATGCAGGTGGCGCGCCTCATCGAGCCCTACCACAGGAGCGTGCCCGGCAAGCTGCGCCAGATGGCCCGTGCGCTGCAACTGGAGTGGCACTACGACAAGCGCACCTTGCTTACCGTCTATCTGAATCGGGCGCCGTTTGGCGGCAATCTGGAGGGGGTGCAGGCGGCAAGTTTTGCCTATCTCGGCAAGAGCGCCGCCAAGCTGACCCATGCCGAGGCGGCGCTCTTGGCGGTGCTGCCCCAGGCCCCCAGCCGCAACC
>NZ_CAWMFQ010000277.1:0-583 GCF_963866995.1 Aeromonas sp. ZOR0002
CCTGCTGTTTCTCGATCTCGACGGCTTCAAGATCATCAACGATGCCCACGGCCACCACACCGGGGATCTGCTGCTGGCCGAGGTGGCCCAGCGCATCACCGGCCTGCTCGGTGCCAGCGACACCGCCTCGCGCTTTGGCGGGGACGAGTTCGTGCTGGCCCTGGCGCCGGGGGATGTGAGCCAGACCACGGCCTTCGCCGAGCGGCTGCTGGCCACCCTGGCCCAGCCCTATGAGTGGGAGCACCACAGCCTGCACATCACCGCCAGCATCGGCATTGCCGTCTATCCCCAGGATGGCACCAGCCTGCACGAGCTGACCCTCAACGCCGATGCCGCCATGTATTACGCCAAGGAGCAGGGGCGCAACGACTACTACTACTTCGACAGCGCCATGAACGCCAACGCCCACCAGCAGTTCCTGCTGCACAAGGAGCTGCAACACGCCCTGGAGCGAGGGGAGCTGGCCCTGCACTACCAGCCCAAATACTGTGCCCGCAGCGGCCAGGTGGTCGGCGCCGAGGCCCTGCTGCGCTGGCAGCACCCGGAGCATGGTGCCGTCTCGCCGGCCAGCTTCCTGCCGCTG
>NZ_CAWMFQ010000277.1:650-14594 GCF_963866995.1 Aeromonas sp. ZOR0002
AAGAGCAGGCTCATCATCCCCATCGGCAACTGGGTCATCGACGAGGCGTGCCGCCAGATGAGCGCCTGGCGGGCGGCGGGTCATCACGACTGGAGCGTGGCGGTCAATCTCTCCACCATCCAGCTCGCCAGCCCCGGGTTGCTGGAGGAGGTGCAGGGCGCCCTCGCCCGCCATCGGCTCGAGGCCCGTCACCTGACCCTGGAGATCACCGAATCCACCGCCATGCAGAAGGCCGAGGAGAGCCTCGCCATCCTCAACCGTCTGGCCGAGCTCGGCCTTGGCATCTCCATCGACGACTTCGGCACCGGCTACTCCAGCCTGCTCTACCTCAAGCGCTTCCCCGCCAACGAGCTCAAGATTGACCGGGGCTTTGTCACCACCCTGGAGCGGGGAGGCGACGATGCCACCATCATCGCCGCCATCATCGCCCTGGGTCAGGCCCTGGAGATGCGCATCGTGGCAGAGGGGGTGGAAACCCTGGAGCAGCGCGACCTGCTGACCGAGCTGGGCTGCGACACCTTGCAGGGCTACCTGCTCGGGCGCCCCATGACCGGGGAGCAACTGCTTGTCCACTGCGCTCCCGAGACTCCCCAACAGGTGCTGGAAGATGTGCTTGTCTGACAAGCAGGTGAGGCGCTGCGCCCATGTCGCCAGGGTCATCACCAGCCCGATTGCGCCCCTTCACGACTCAAGGTAGTCTGCTGCAAGACTCGAATGCCCCTTTATCTTGCCGGGCGCATCGAGCGCCCCCATGGCAGATCACCCGTTCAGAGGAGCCACATCCATGGCCAGATACCAGTTCTTCAGCGTCCCCGCCTCCCGCCGTCAGCAATATACCTATGTCGACATGGCCTCCCCCACCTTCCTCACGGAGAAGGAGGCGCTGCTGACACAAGGGTTCGAGGTGGAAGAGGATTTCATCGACGCGGCCACTCCCCGCGAGGCGGTGGAGAAGTACAGATCCGGCTTTCTCTACGTGGCGGACGAGATAGGCAAGTCAGACGAGACCTATGCGGCGGCAACGGCCTTGCTGGAGATGGGCAAGAAGATCCTGGGCCGCAAGGCGGGCTGAACAAGGCGGGCCGCCGGGACGATACCCCCGATGGCCCGCAGGCAGTCAGCGTTGGGGGTGCTGGCGGAGCATCTCCACCAGCTCCTCTTCACTGCCGGGTTCATGGGCAAGCTGCAGGCTGGGGGCGGCGCCCCCCATCAGCATATAAACGTGAGTGCTGCAGTGATCGTAGTGATACCACTTACCGTCGATACAGACGTCGGTATAGCATCTCGGGTCCCTCTTGAGTTCCATACGCACATCCTTATGTGTCATTCACCAACATCACTCTTGACCGTAAAATAAGCGGCCCGAGTCCCCCTTGACCTGGATCAAGGGTGGTGACGGGCAGAAGCGGGCAGTGGCCGGATCTGGCCGGGGCCCGATGCCGCCAGCCTGGATGACAGAGCCCGCCAACCGGCCCCAGCCAGGCAACAGCACAACAAAAACGGCGCCCGAAGGCGCCGTTTTTCATGTCCGTCATTTGACCGACGGGGAACAAGCCGCTGGCTTATTCGTCTTCCAGGTAGGCGTAGCCTTGCAGACCCAGCTCCAGCTCGTCGAGCAGGGCCTTGCGGGTCTCGTCGTCCAGCGCCGGGTGGGACACGATGCGCTGGTAGTTCTCGCGGATCACGGACGGGTCGATGTTGACGTAACGCAGCAGCTGGTCGACGGTGTCGCCACGCACCACGTTACGGATGTCCATCTTGCCTTCTTCATCCAGCCACACTTCCGCGCAGTGGGTGTCACCGAACAGGTTGTGCAGATCCCCCAGGATCTCCTGATAGGCACCCACCAGGAAGAAGCCGACATGGCACTCTTCGTGCTCCCCGTAGACCGGCATCGGCAGGGTGCTTTCCACCCCCAGACCGTCGACGTAGTGCTCCACCTGACCGTCGGAGTCACAGGTGATGTCCATCAGGATGCCGCGGCGGGTGAGCGGACGCTCGAGGCCGGCCAGCGGCATCACCGGGAACACCTGACCGATACCCCAGGCATCCGGCAGGGACTGGAACAGGGAGAAGTTGGCAAAGCACTTGTCAGCCAGTTTCTCGGAGAGCTCGTCGGCCAGGGCGCGGTGGTTGCGGTTGACTGGGTTCAGCAGCTCCTTGAGCGCCAGACAGGTGTTCTGGTGCAGCATCTCGGCCCAGGCACGTTGCTCCAGGTTCAAGAGGCCCATGGTGTACTGGGCGTTGACGTCACCGAGATCCGCCACGGAGTCGTGGAAGATCTCCAGCAGGGAGGGATCTTCCCCGCGCAGGTCCAGCCAGCCTTTCCACATGTTCTGCAAGATGGTGGGCGCGTCCTCGTCCGGGGCGCTGATGTCGTTCACCTCCACCCCTTCGGCACCAATGATGTTGGTGACCAGCACGGCGTGGTGTGCAGTCAGGGCACGGCCGGACTCGCTGATGATGGTCGGGTGCGGCAGGTCGAACTCGCGGCACACATCGCCGATGCCCCAGACCACGTTGTTGGCGTACTCGGAGAGGCTGTAGTTCGCGGAGCAGTGGCTCTGGGAACGGGTGCCCTCGTAGTCCACACCCAGGCCGCCGCCCACGTCCACCACCTCGACCTTGGCGCCAAGACGGCACAGCTCGGCGTAGAAGCGGCCGCACTCGCGGATGCCGCCCTGGATGTCGCGGATGTTGGCGATCTGGGAGCCCAGATGGAAGTGCAGCAGTTGCAGGCAGTCCAGCTTGCCGAGGCTGCGCAGACGCTCTACCAGCGCCAGGATCTGGGAGGCGGAGAGACCGAACTTGGACATGGAACCGCCGCTCGATTCCCACATGCCGGAGCCGGTGGACGCCAGACGGGCGCGCACCCCGATGTTGGGCTTGATGTTGAGACGAGCAGACTCGTCGAGCACCATTTCCAGCTCGGAGGGCTTCTCCACCACGATGTAGACCTTGTGGCCCATCAGGTTGCCCAGGAGGGCGTGGCGGATGTATTCGCGGTCCTTGTAACCGTTGCAGACGATCACGGACCCTTGCTCATGATGATGGGACAGCACGGCCAGCAACTCGGGCTTGGAGCCCGCTTCCAGCCCAAGCCGGGGCTTGTCGCTGTAGGACTGACTGATGGTCTCGATGACGCGGCGCTGCTGGTTTACCTTGATCGGGTAAACGCACAGGTAATCCCCTTCATAGCCTGACTTTTCGATGGCCTGACCGAAGGCGTTGAACAGCGCATCGACCCGGCTCTTGAGGATGTCGGGGAAACGCAGCAACACCGGCGTGGTCAGCCCGGACTGGCGCAGTTGCTCGATGGCCTCGGACAGCACGATCTGAGCCTCGGGGCGAGACTTGTCGGGAGAGACGGTCACATGACCGGCGTCATTGATATTGAAAAAACCCGCCCCCCAGTAGGGAACGTTGTAGACCTTCAAGGAGTCCTTGCTGGACCAGTTAGTCATGGGCTATGCCTCGCAAATGAGCGGCCGTGGGCCGCCTTCGTTACCCTCAATCACATCCAGACCATTGATTGCAAAATGCGGCAAGCCAGAGCGGCCTGCTGACGTTGGACCCGCAACGGAGCATGCTCCGCCACATCCTGTTCATTGCACATCGCGGCAAGCCAAGGCTGCCTGGTGGATCTTGGGAAGTAACGAGTCTTGATGTGGGGCTGGTGGCTTTACATCAAGCTCAACGGTATGCGGTAACACCTTGCCGGCGTACCGCGGTACTTTGATGACAATCGGCATCAGCCACGCCGTTTGTTCATCATTCGGCAGCCATCCCGACGGACAGGAGAGGGTTTCAAGGAAGAGAAGGGAAGACGTCAGCACGCATCGTGTTGATGGACGACAACCACTACGACCCGCTCAACGCCAGTGACCGCCCATGACAAGGGAGATGATGAGCCCGAAGCCCACTCGGTCAGCTGAAAGATGAGAGTCCGTTGTTCTCCCTGATACCGGAGCCTAACCGGTATTAAAGAAACCATTCCCCAGCAGTGTCTGTCGTTTCTGCGTGCCTCGCCCTATAGGCGTCATGATCCTGCGGGTCTGGCGGACACGGCCTGCGCAGGGTTGCCCTTGGATCGGCGCGGAGTGTACACACTTACCGCAGCCAGTGACAATAAAAAATCGTGTTAAAAAACGGGTTTTCATCGGGGGGCAAAATCTCGCTGCCAGCAAGGCGGGCTCTGGGATGGCGGGGGATGGGAGTGCGTGGGCGAGGCGATGAAAATAACCAACACATCACGCTTTTTGGATCACCCCTTGCCAGCGCTGGGCCGAGGGGAAATTCAGCTTTTTCGCAATTGCTTAACCAGTTTTCATTTTGGAATTTTTATGCAAACTGCCGAGCAATGATCCCCGCCCCTCCCCTTCGATGGCCCTCCCCTCCCCCACAAAGTCATCAAAAACTGCGCTGACGCAATAAGCGGCGCCGCCGTCTTGGCCACAATGACTCCTCTTTCGTGACCCGAGGCTTGCCCATGAACACCCTGCTTTCGCGCTTTCTCCACTACCTCACCTTTCATACCCGTTCCGATGCGACCAATCCTGACTGCCCCAGCAGCGAGGGACAGCGCCTCTTCGCCCGGGCCCTGTGCGACGAAATGACGCAGATGGGGCTAAGCCAGGTCACCCTGGACGAGCATGGCTACCTCACCGCCTGCCTGCCGGGCAACCAGCCGGATGCCCCCGCCATCGGGCTCATCGCCCACATGGACACCGCCGATTACGAGGCCGAATGCGTCGTTCCCCAGATAGTCGAGAACTATCAGGGGGGCGATATCTGCCTTGGCAAGGGAGACGAGGTGCTGGCCATCCGCCAGTACCGCTTCCTGAAAAACTACCTGGGGCAGGATCTCATCACCACCGACGGCACTACTCTGCTGGGGGCCGACGACAAGGCGGGCATCGCTGAGATCCTCACTGCCGTGGAATACCTGCAAGCTCACCCCGAGCTCCCCCGTGGCGATGTCTGGGTCGGCTTTACCCCGGACGAGGAGATAGGGCGCGGTGCCGACCGCTTCCCGCTGGACCGCTTCCCGGCCAAGTGGGCCTACACGGTGGATGGCGGCGAGCTCGGCGAGCTCGAATGCGAGAACTTCAACGCCGCCAGCGCCACGGTGCGCATCACAGGCAACAACGTCCACCCCGGCACCGCCAAGGGCAGCATGATCAACAGCCAGACCCTGGCCGCCCGCTTCCATGCCGCCATGCCCGCCGAACAGACCCCGGAGTGCACCCAGGGGTATGAGGGCTTCTTCCACCTGGCCCGGATGGAGGGCACGGTGGAGGAGACCACCCTGCACTACCTCATCCGCGACTTCGACGATGACTGCTTCGCCGCCCGCAAGGCCCAGCTCAAGGAGCGGGTCGCCTCCCTGCAACTGGACGCACCCAAGGCGCGCATCACCCTGGAAATAGTGGACAACTACCGCAACATGCGCAGCCAGATAGCGCCCCATCCCCACATCGTCGAGCTGGCCAAAGCCGCCATGGAGGCCGCCGACGTGGTGCCCAAGATCAAACCCATTCGCGGCGGCACCGACGGCGCCCGGCTCTCCTTCATGGGGCTGCCCTGCCCGAACCTGTTCACCGGCGGCCACAACTTCCACGGCAAGCACGAGTTCATCCCCCTGCAATCCATGGAAAAAGCGGTCGCCACCCTGGTGGCGCTGGTGCGCCTCACCTCTGCCTGGCGGGCAGAGTAAGGGGGCAAGGACGGGGCTCGCCCCGTCATCAAACCGTCACCCAACCGACACACGAAAGGCACGCAGGGGCGTCAAGCTGGGGCAAAGTTCAGCGGAGCCTTGCCCATGTTCGACGTCGATACCCTGTTGGGGCAACACCTGCCCCGCCTCGCCAGCCAGCCCCTCCTCCGTCCCCTGATGAGGCAGGGGCTGAGCTGGTTGCTGCACGAGGAGGCCTTCACCCGCTTTGCCGCGCGCCATCCCCACCTGCGCGGTCTGGACTTCGTCGAGCAGGCCCTCACCGAGCTCCACTTCGACTACCGGGTGAGCGAGGCCGAGCTCGAGCACATTCCCGCCAGCGGCCGGGTCATTCTTGTCGCCAATCACCCCATCGGCTCCCTGGACGGGCTGGCCCTGCTGCGCCTCATCGGGCGCATCCGCCCCGACGTCAAAATAGTGGCCAACCAGGTGCTGGCCCAGCTCGCACCGCTGCGCCCTTTGCTGCTGCCGGTGGACAACCTGGGGGGCAAGACCGACAGGCAGGCCATCCTCGCCATGAACGAACACCTTGCCGCCGACGGGGCCCTGGTTATCTTCCCCGCAGGCGAGGTCTCCCGCCTCGGCCCCAAGGGGGTGAAGGATGGCCCCTGGCAGGCTGGCTTCATCAAGCTGGCCCAACGCACCCGAACGCCCCTGGTGCCCATTCACCTGGGAGGGCGCAACAGCCTCTGGTTCTATCTCGCCTCCTGGCTCAACAAGCCCGCCTCCGCCCTGCTGCTGGTACGCCAGCTGTTTCGCCAGCAGGGGCAGACGCTGCCTGTGACCATAGGGGCGCGCATTCCCCTCGCCAGTTTTCAGGAGCTGCCGGCCAAGACGGCGGCCCGGCTGGTGCGCGGCCACCTCTACCGAATCGCTCGGGGCAAGGCGGGACGGTTGCAGACCGAGGCCCCCATCGCCCTGCCGGAGGATCGCCGCCTGCTGAAACAGGCCATCGACGGGTGCGAGCTGCTCGGCCAGACCCCGGACGGCCAGCGCATCCTGCTCTATCGTCGCCACGAGCAGAGCCACTCGGTGATCCTGCGCGAGCTGGGGCGCCTGCGGGAGATTGCCTTTCGGGCGGTGGGGGAAGGCTCGGGCAAGCGGCGGGATCTCGATGCCTTCGACGATGACTATCACCATCTCATCCTCTGGGATCCCGCCCGCCTCGACATCATCGGCGCTTACCGTTTCGCCCCGGTGGCCGAACGGCTGGCCAGCAAGGGGCTGGATGGCCTCTACAGCCACACCCTGTTCGGCTTCGAAGAGAAGCTGCTGCCCCGGCTGGAACAGGCCATCGAGCTTGGCCGCAGCTTCATCCAGCCCGCCTACTGGGGCAAGCGGGGGCTCGATTACCTCTGGTTCGGCATCGGGGCCTATCTGGCCCGCTATCCCCAATACCGTTACCTGTTCGGGCCCGTCACCCTCTCCGGCAGCCTGCCGCCAGCGGCCAAGGATCTGCTGGTGAGCTTCTATCGCCAGCACTTCGCCCCCGCCCTTGCCCTCGCCCCTTCCCGCCGCCCCTATCCCGCCACGCCGACGCTGTTCGAGGGGCGCGATTACGGGGACGACCTCAAGGTGCTCAAGGCCGGGCTCGACAACCTGGGCTGCGCCATTCCCACCCTCTACAAGCAGTACGCCGAGCTGTGCGAGCCGGGGGGCGTGCAGTTCATGGACTTTGGCATCGACCCGGACTTCAACCACTGCATCGACGGCCTGGTGTGGGTGGACGTGAGCCGCATCAAGCCCCACAAGCGGGCCCGCTATATCGGCCTCCCCGCCGGGGAAGCGCTGGCCACCTCTGGCGACCGTTGACCGGGCGCAGCAACGAAAGAGGGAGGCCTGCGCCTCCCTCTTTCACATCATGGGTGATGCCGCCTACTCGGCTGCGGGTTTGCGATCCGCATGGCCGAGATCCCGCTCCGGGGCGATGACATCCCGTACCCGCTGCTTGATCTCCTTGGCCTCGGGGAAGCCCTCGTCGGCTACCCTGTCCCACACCAGTACCCCGTCCACCAGGATGCGAAACTCCCCCTTGCTGGCGGGCACCAGGGCCACCTCGCCTAGTTCGCCGTCGAAGGTGGAGAGCAGCTCCTGGGCGAGCCAGGCGGCCCGCAGCATCCAGCGGCAGAGGGTGCAGTAACGGATTTCGATGCGCGGTTTCGCGAGGGGCAAATGGGTGTCTGTCATGGGGTGACTCCGTGAAAATCGGTCAACCAGTGGCGAGCGATGCGCTGCATGGTGGCCTGGGGCAGTTCGTGAAGGCCCGGGGTGGATGCCTGATGGGCCAGTTGGTGCACCCCTTCGATGATCTCCGCCAGCACCAGGTAGACATATTCGCCGATGACGGCGCCGTGGACGAAGTTGACCGCCTCCCCCCGGTTGAGCAAAAAGATGGTGCTGCCGTCCGGCCGGGTCAGGGCCAGCACATGGGGACACACCTCCTCGCTCGGCCAGGGCAGCTGGGCGAGGCTGAAGGCGAATTCGTCGTCGGCGGAGGTGACCGAGGCCAGCATGGCGCCGGGGCGCAGGGCCTGCAGATCGGTGATGTCGAGGGAGCCGTTGCCGGTGGAGCAGATCACCAGCTCGGCGCGGCCCAGGGCCTCGGCCTTGTTCACCAGCTTGAAGCCGTGGGAGAGCGCCTCCACCTGGCGCAGGGCATCCGTCTCCACCAGCTCCAGATGCAGGTTGCGACAGCGCAGTTCCCGGGCGATGCTGCGCCCCACCTTGCCATAGCCGAACAGGGCGGCCTGGCAGACGTTGAAGGTACGCCTCAGGGTACGCGCGAGGGACTCCGCGGAGTAGACCACACTCAGGCCGATCTGGATATCTTCCGCCTGCTTGAGGGGGCTGCGGGCCACCGAGATGACGGGGGCCGCCAGGGACTCCTGTTCGTAGCGCTGATGGCCGTTCTCGGTCATCTCCACCACCCCGATGAAGCGGGCGCCAAAGTGCTCGGCCAGTACCGCCTGGCTCTTGGCGAAGTAGCCGCCGATGTCGAGGATGATGAGCCGCTCGTGAGACATCACCAGAGGGGCAATCTGGGCGATCACCTCACCGGGATCCGAGGTCCAGTGGCGATTGAGGGGCAGCACGGGGTAGTGCTGCTGGGCCCAGGCCAGCGTCGGCCCGTGCACGGACTTGGGTTTGGGCAGGATGGCACCGACCCGGCCCACCCGATCGAGCACCTGGATGAAGTCGGGTCTGTCGGGAAGCAGGTGGGTCACCAGCAGGATGCAGAGATCCCCAAGACATCCCTGTTCGGTGAAATGGCGAAAAAACAGATGCTCAGATCCCTGACTGCGCAACTGTGGCCTCCTTAGCGTGCCGCGGGAAAGCAGGCAAACAGAACCCGGCATAGCCGGGTTCTGTGTGTATCCAGATAATTGAAAATCCTTTTTATCCGAAAGCACCATGGGTCTCAATCTTTATCTGTCCAGACTTTGACAAGCCCATCAATTTCTAAGGTAATAGCCTGTTTTTCATGCAGAAATCAGTAAAGTGACGCCTCTGGCCATACCCACCACAGACTCACTCCGGCACCAACGGCCGCCACCAGGATCAAGAGCCCCCAGCGAGAGAGTCCCGGGCGCCCGTGCAGGGCACGTTCCAGCAGCGGCAACAGCCAGACCGGCAGCAGCACCAGCAGGGGCACTTCCACGTACTGCCAGGCGAGCATCTGCACGAAGGCGAGTGAAAGCCCCAGGGCAGCCGGGGTCACCTTGACCCCTGCAAAGGCGCCGAGCAGGGCACGGAATCCGGCAAACGCGGCCAGGGCCCCCGTCAGCTGGGCGATGAGCAGGCTGCCATCGATGCCGATGACCAGCGCCAGCCAGATGAAGGCCAGGGCGAAGCCGAGCCCCTCCTCGCTGTCACCACGCCAGCTCGTCCAGCCAGACCAGAGGATGGCGGGCAGCAGGGCCAGCCAGATCCCGGGCTCGCTCGCCAGCACGGAGGCCAGCCCCTGCCACCACACCAGGGCGCCCAGCACCCCGAACAGCGCGAGGGCGATCCCCTTGCTGGTACCCTGGGTCAGGGCGGGCACCAGCAGGGTCAGCGGCAGCCACTGCCACGCCTTGACCGGCAGGCCATAGGCACCGCCCAGCAGGCAACCCACCAGCCAGATCCCCAGGGCGCCCCACAGATAGCCCAGCCGCGGCCAGCGCCACGACAGCAAAGCGGCCCCTAAAGGAGCCGCCAGGGTTTGAAGCAGGAGTGCTGCGCCCATTACTTGCGCACGCCTTCAACGAACAGGTTGATGGTCATCTCGTCAGGGATGTTCGGCACCATGTAGTTCACGCCGAACTCGCTGCGCTTGATGGTGGTGGTGGCGTTGAAGCCGCTGCGGTAGCCGCCCCAGGGATCCTTGCCTTCGCCGATGTGGACCAGGTCGAAGGCCACGTCCTTGGACACGCCGTGCAGGGTCAGGGTGCCCTTGAGTACGCCTTTGTCCTTGGTACCTTCATAGCCGGTGCTGACGAAGGTCATCTTGGGGTACTGCTTCACGTCCAGGAAGTCGGGGCTGCGCAGGTGCTTGTCGCGGGCCTCGTGGTTGGAATCCACGCTGGCGGCATCGATCTCGAAGCTCGCCTTGGCCGCCGCCGGGTTGGCGTCGTCCATGCTGAAGGTGCCACTGAAGGTGTTGAACCGGCCGACCAGTTCGGAGAAGCCGAGGTGGCCCACCTTGAACTGGACTGTGGTGTGCGCTGCATCGACATCGTAATCGGCAGCCATCAGGGGAGCCGCCATAAACAGGCAGGAGGCCAGCAGGGCCTTGGTCATTTTCATTCCGATCGTTCCTTCATTGGGGGTTCACAACGGTGTCCAAAATGCTAACCTCCTATCGAGAATAGATAATCATCGATTTATTAAAATAATTATCAACCGAGAGTGGAATATGGATCAGATAGCCGCCATGCGCACCTTCATCAAGGTGGTGGAGTGCCAGAGCTTCACCAAGGCCGCCCATCAGCTCGGGATCTCGGTCGCCATGACCTCCAAGCTGATGCAGCAGCTCGAGGAGTCCCTCTCCACCAGGCTGCTGTCGCGCACCACCCGCCAGGTCAATCCCACCGAGGCGGGCCAGTTCTACTACCAGCGCTCCCTGGCCCTGCTGGCGGAGCTGGAAGAGACCCACAGCCAGCTCACCCACAACAACCAGCAGCCCCAGGGCACCCTCAAGCTCTCGGTGCCCATGGATTTCGGCTACCTGCACCTCTCCCCCGCCCTGCCGCTGTTTCGCGAGCGCTACCCGGACTTGAAGCTCGAGATTGAGTACAGCGACCGGCGGGTGGCCCTGGTGGAGGAGGGGTTCGATCTGGCCCTGCGCATCGGCAACCTGCCGGACTCCTCCCTGGTGGCCAAGCCGCTCGCCATGATGAAGATGGTGGTGTGCGCCAGCCCCGACTACCTGGCCCGCCGGGGCAGGCCGAAGACCCCGGAGGATCTCAAGCAGCACGACTGCCTCATCTACACCCTGACCCAGCCGGACTGGGTCTTCAAACGGGATGGGGAGGAGCACAGCATTCGCCCCCAGGGACCCCTTCGCGCCAACAACGGGGTGGCCCTGACCCGGGCCGCCTGCGACCACCAGGGCATCATCTTGCAGCCCACCTTCATCGTGGGGGATGCGCTGCGCTCGGGGGCGCTGGTCCCCTTGTTGCTGGAGTGGGAGAAGGGGCAGGTGGGGCTCTATGCCCTCTATCCGCACCGCCGTTTCGTGTCGGCCAAGGTGCGCTGCTTCATCGAATTCGTGCAGGAGCGCTATCTGGCGCCCCACTACTGGGACAGGGAGACCTGAGCCCGGGCTCAGGGGGTGGGCACCAGCTCAGCCACCAGCAGGTGATCCTGCTGGCTCATCTGCCAGCGTGGCAGACGCTGGCGCAAGGCGGCGAGCTCGGCCTCCCCCAGCGCATAGGGCAGGGTGACGTGCAGGCAGTGGCAATCCAGCATGGCCGCCAACTGCATCATCAGGGCGAGGTTTGCCTCGTCGCTCTTGTGCTTGTTGATGCGCTTGCCGAGCTCGTGGCGAAAGTGGGTCTCGGGATCCTGGGTCATCGCCTGCCAGCCGTAACCAAAGAGCGGGATGAAGGCGCTGACGATGCCAAGGGCGGTGAGGGGCCGTTTGGGCGGGTGATAGAGGGCGTTGAGATCCAACAGGATGGGGCTTTGATGGGGCTCACGACTGCCGGATAAAATAGTATTGCTCATTGGATTACCCTGTTGATTCCTCTAGACTTCGCCGCATATTTGACCTGACATGCCAACGAGGTGCTGATGCTAAGCGATATCGAGATCTCCCGCCAGTCCCCCCGCCTGCCCATCGCCGAGGTGGCAGCACAGCTCGGCATAGCGGCCGCCCATCTCCACCCCCACGGCCATTACAAGGGCAAACTCGACCTCGCGCTGCTCCATCACGCCCCCACCCGCGAGCCCGGCAAGCTGGTGCTGGTGAGCGCCATCACGCCCACCCCCCTTGGGGAGGGCAAGACGGTCACCACGATCGGCCTCTCCATGGGGCTCAACCACATCGGCCAGGCCAGCATCGCCACCATTCGCCAGCCGAGCCTCGGCCCCGTCTTCGGCGTCAAGGGGGGCGCCGCCGGAGGCGGCATGGCCCAGGTGGTGCCGATGGAGGAGATGAACCTGCACCTCACCGGGGATTTTCACGCTCTCACCGCCGCCCACAACCTGGCCTCTGCCGCCCTCGATGCCCGCCTGTTCCATGAACGCAAACTCGGTGACCAGTTCAGCGCCAGAACCGGTCTGGCGCGGCTCGATATCGACCCGGCCAACATCCTCTGGCCCCGCACCCTGGACATGAACGACCGGGCGCTTCGCCACCTCACCCTCGGCCAGGGCGGCGCTGCCGATGGTGTCGAGCGCCCCGATCGCTTCATCATCACCGCCGCCTCCGAGCTGATGGCCATTCTGGCCCTGGCCAGGGATCTCAAGGACTTGCGCGCGCGTATCGGCCGCATCCAGCTCGCCCTCGACCAGCGCGGCCAGCCCATCACCGCCGAGCAGCTGGAAGTGGCGGGGGCCATGACGGTGCTGCTCAAAGACGCCCTCAAGCCCACCCTGATGCAGACCACGGAGCAGACCCCTGTGCTGGTCCACGCCGGCCCCTTTGCCAACATCGCCCACGGCAACTCCTCCGTCATCGCCGATCGCATGGCGCTGGGTCTTGCCGACTATGTGGTGACCGAGGCAGGTTTTGGCTCCGACATGGGGCTGGAGAAGTTCTTCAACATCAAGTATCGCCAGTCCGGCCTCGCCCCCGCCTGCGTGGTGCTGGTGGCCACGGTGCGCGGCCTCAAGGCCAACAGCGGCCTGCTCGACATCCGGCCGGGCCAGCCGCTGCCGGCCAGCCTGCAAGGGGAAGATCTGCCCACCCTGACAGCGGGGTGCGCCAACCTCGCCTGGCATATTCACAACGCCCGCCGTTACGGGGTGCCCGTGGTGGTCGCCATCAACCGCTTCCCCACCGACAGCGATGCCGAGCTGGCCCTGCTGGAGGCGGCGGCGCGCCAGGCCGGTGCCTGTGGGGTCGCCCTCTCCCGGGCCTTCACTGATGGTGGCGCGGGTGCGGCGGATCTGGCTCACGCCGTGGTGGCGGCCTGCAAGCAGCCCAGTGAGGTCAGGCTGCTCTACCCCGATGAGATGAGCCTTGCCGCCAAGCTCGCCACCCTGGTGGAGTGCGGCTATGGTGGCCGGGGCGTCACCCTCTCGGACAAGGCGCGCCAGCAACTGGCCAGACTCTCGGCAGAGGGCCAGGATCACCTGCCCGTCTGCATGGCCAAGACGCCGCTCTCCATCAGCCATGACCCGGCCAGGAAGGGCGTGCCGACGGACTTCGAGGTGCCCATCGAGGAGGTGAAGCTCTGCGCGGGGGCAGGCTTCGTCTATGCCCTGGCAGGCCCCATCATGACCATGCCGGGCCTGGGCAGCCTGCCGGCCTATCGCCATATCGACATCGACGATGACGGGGAGATTGTCGGCCTGAGCTGACGTGCTGGCTGGCAGCCTGCCGTCCCTGAACACCATATCGACATCAACGATGACGGCGACATTGTCGGCCTGAGCTGACGTGCAGGCTGGCAGTCTGCCGTCCCTGAACACCATATCGACATCGACGATGACGGCGACATTGTCGGCCTGAGCTGACGGCGCCCAGGTCCAGCCAGAAACAACAAGGCCCCGCCGATTGGCGG
>NZ_CAWMFQ010000277.1:14687-20653 GCF_963866995.1 Aeromonas sp. ZOR0002
CTGTGCCGGGTGGCAGCAAGACTCAGAGGGTGAAGCGCTGGGTCATATGGTGCAGGGTATTGGCCAGCTTGCTCAGCTCGACACAGGCCTGGGCGGTCTGCTGCGCCCCCTGGGCATTCTCGTCGGCGGCGGTGTGGATCTTGACGATGCTGCGATTGAGCTCCTCGGTGACCGCGTTCTGCTGCTCGGTGGCGGTGGCGATCAGGGTGTTCATGTCGGTGATCTGGGTGACGGCACCGTTGATGCTGTCGATGCTGCTCCCCGCCTCCCGCGCCAGCTCCACGCTCTCCTGCATCTGCTGACGGCTCAGTTGCATGGCGCTGCCCGCCTCGGCGGTGCGCTCCTGAAGCACTTCGATCATCTTGCTGATCTCGGCGGTGGACGCCTGGGTACGCTGGGCCAGACTGCGCACCTCGTCTGCCACCACCGCAAAGCCACGGCCCTGCTCGCCGGCACGGGCCGCTTCGATGGCCGCATTCAGTGCCAGCAGGTTGGTCTGCTCGGCGATGCCGCGAATCACGTCCAGCACCATGCTGATGCTGGCGCTGTCGGTCTCCAGTTGCTGCACCACGCTCCCGGCCTGCTCTATCTGACGGGAGACCTGCTCTATGCTGCCGATGGCGCTGCGTACCACCTGGTTGCCCTGGGTGGAGGTGCGGGAAGCCTGCTTGGCCGCCCCCATGGCGTCCGTGGTGTTGCGAGCCACCTCATTGACCGTGGACTGCATCTCGTTCATGGCGGTGGCGACCTGAGAGACCTCTCCCTGCTGGCTTGCCATGCCTTTGGCGGACTGCTCGGAGATGGCGCTCACCTCCTCTACCGCGCTGCTGAGCTGGCTCACCGAGCCGGAGATTTCGCTCACCAGCTCTGCCAGTGCCCCCTGCATCCGGTCGATGGCCGACCCCAGCTGACCCAGCTCGTCGCGGTTGAAGCGGTTGCCGCGGACCCACTCCTGCAGCTCGCCCCGGCCGAGATCGCCGCTCGCGATGCGCTGGGCCTGACGGGCCAGCATGATGAGCGGGTCGCGGATCTGGCGGGTCAGCACCACCGAGAGGGCGACAACCAGGGCCAGGCCTATCACCAGGGCCAGGGTCACGCTCAGTTTGGCGCTGTCAAAGGCGTCCACCACCTCGGCACGGGAGCCCACGGAGTAGCCGTGGTTGATGCGGATAAGCTCACCCACCGACTTGGTCAGATTGGTATAGAGGGTGACCCCCTCCCCCATGAAGAGGTGCTGGGCTTCGGCCATCTGTCCCGAGTCCTGCATCTGCCGGATGCGCTGGTGCAGGGCGACATATCGCTCCCAGTCCGCCTTGACGATGTCAAAGGCTCGGCGCTCCTCCCGATCCTCCGCCCAGATGGTGCCATCGTGGGCCACTATCTGGCGCGCAGCCTCTTGCAGGCTCTTCTCGCTCTCGTTGCGATAGCGGGCCTTCTGCTGGGCATCGTCCGCCACCAGGAAGACATCCAGTTCGTAGCGGCGCAGGGCATTGATGGTCTCGCCGAGGGTGCTGGTGCGCACGACGGCGGGCAGGATGCTGTCGGTAAAGCCGATGGCGGCGCGGTTCATCTTGCTGAATTCAAACAGCGAGAAGCCGCCGATAAAGGCCATCATCAGGCCGAGTACGGCAAAGCCGGCGGTAAGTTTTTTGCCTATCGTCATGGTGTTCATGGCATGTCCTGCATGGGGGAAAACAAGTGGCATTGCTGGGCGCAGGCCTGGCCTGCGCCTTCACTACCCTCCTTGGCAGCACATCTCGTCCCTGTCGGCGCGCACAAGGGCGGGCCTGGGGGTGTCGGCGTCAACCAGACCGTCCGACAACACGGAGAGCCATAGCGACCGACACGGTCACAACTTTAGGTATTTTTCAAAAAAAGTGAGGGAAAGGAGCCGGGGCCTGTCGGCGACAGGCCCCGGGAGCACTACCCTTTCAGACCACCGAGGAACTCGGCGCGGGTGTCGGGCTGGGTCTTGAAGACGCCGCCCAGGGAGGTGGTGGTGGTGTAGGAGGTGGAGTCCATCACGCCACGGGCCTTCACGCAGAAGTGGGTCGCCTTGATGCTGATGGCCACGTCCCTGGTGCCAAGCAGGGTCTGCAACGCCAGCAGGATCTGCTGGGTCAGCCGCTCCTGTACCTGGGGACGACGGGCGAAGAACTGCACGATGCGGTTGATCTTCGACAGGCCAATCACCTTGCCGCGGGGAATGTAGGCCACGTGGGCAAAGCCGTCTATGGTGACGAAGTGGTGCTCACAGGTGCTGGTGAGGCTGATGTCCCGCACCATGATCATCTCGTCCACCTTCATCTTGTTCTCGATCACCGTCACCTTGGGGAAAGTGGCATAGTCGAGGCCGGAGAAGATCTCGTTCACGTACATCTTGGCAATGCGGTGCGGGGTCTCGGCCAGACTGTCGTCGGCCAGATCCAGTCCCAGCGTCTCCATGATGGCGCGCATATGACCTTCGATTTTTTCCTTTTTCTGCTGGCCGCTCAATTCATTGGCCACCAGAGGTGTCTCAAGGCCCTCGGCCTCGAGCGCCGCCCTGACCAACAGGGCTTCCTGGCTTAAGCTCGTCATCGTGTTTCTCTCCCACGCTCAGGGACTGTGCTGACCTGCGGCATGGTGCCGCGGCGCAATCTTACAGGGCGATTATTGTCATAATTCTGTCTAACTCAAGCCCGGTGCCCGACTTTATGCCAAACCACCCCGTTTTGTCCGCACCGGCCTGCCCATTCGGGGGCAAGGCGCACGGCCGTGCCGCCTCTTCCCCACCTGCCATCCCGCGCAAGCCTCGCTCTGGTTACCCATCAGGAGGTAATTCAACGGGATAGCGCCCCATAATCCGATCACACCGGGGCATCTGCCCCCCATTACCGCACCTTCGGCCTGCCCATCGGAGCGGATTTTTGGGATAATCCGCCCCCTACACACCAGAGAGGTCATGATGATGGGATTCGATACCGGTGCACTCCTCCCCTTGGACAAGGCCCTGCAAGGGATGCTGGAACAACTCACCTGCTGCTGCGAGACGGAGCAGTTGCCCCTGCCCCAGGCGCTGGATCGGATCCTGGCCGAGGAGATAAGCTCCCCCCTCTTCGTCCCCCCCTTCGACAACGCCGCCATGGACGGCTATGCCGTGCGCCTGGCGGATCTCGCCGCCGGGGTGCCGCTCCCCGTGGCGGGCAAGGCCTTTGCGGGCCAGCACTTTGAGGGGGAGTGGCCCGCTGGCCACTGCATCCGCATCATGACCGGGGCCCCTGTGCCCCCGGGTGCAGACGCTGTGGTGATGCAGGAAGAAACGCAAGCCGGCGACAACGGGATCACTTTCCTGACCCGCCCCGTTGCTGGCCAGAACATCCGTCGCCGCGGCGAGGATCTGGCGCAGGGTGCCCGGGTGCTCGAAAGCGGCCTGCGCCTGAGCCCCAGGGAGCTGCCGCTGCTCGCCTCCCTTGGCATCGCGAACGTCACGGTGCGCCGTCCCCTCAAGGTCGCCATCTTCAGCACAGGGGACGAGCTCAAGCCTCTGGGCACCCCGCTCCAGCACGGGGACATCTACGACTCCAACCGCTACGGGGTCAAGGCGATGCTGAGCCGCATGGGCTGTGAGTGCCTGGACCTTGGCATCATCCCCGATGATCCGGCGGCCCTGCGCGCCGCCTTCTTGCAGGCCGACCGCGAGGCCGATGCCCTGATCACCACCGGGGGCGTCTCGGTGGGGGAAGCGGACTTCACCAAGCAACTGCTCGAAGAGCTCGGGGAAATTGGCTTCTGGAAGCTCGCCATCAAGCCGGGCAAACCCTTCGCCTTTGGCCGGTTGCCAAACGCCTGGTTCTTCGGTCTGCCGGGCAACCCGGTCTCCGCCATGGTCACCTTCGATCAGCTGGTGCAACCGGCCCTGGCCAGGCTCGCCGGTCAGCAGTTTGCACGCCCGCACCCCCTCCAGGCCCTGGCGACAGCGCCGCTCAAGAAGAGCCCGGGGCGCCTGGACTTCCAGCGCGGCATCCTGAGCGTGGGCCCGAATGGCCTCGAGGTGCGCAGCACCGGCTCCCAGGACTCCGGGGTGTTCAGCTCCCTGTCCCGGGCCAACTGCTACATCGTGCTCGAGCAGGAGCGCGGCAAGGTAGCCGCCGGTGAGACGGTCACCGTCGAGCCCTTCTCGGGGCTGCTGCTGTGAGCGAGATCTTGAGCGACGCCGAGCTCCTTCGCTACAACCGCCAGATCGTGCTCAAATCCTTCGACTTCGAGGGGCAGGAGGCGCTCAAGCAGTCACGCGTGCTGGTCATCGGCGCCGGGGGCCTCGGCTGCGCCGCCAGCCAGTATCTGGCGGTGGCCGGGGTCGGCCACCTCACCCTGGTGGATTTCGATCGGGTGGAGCTCTCCAATTTGCAGCGCCAGGTGCTGCACAGCGACGAGCGCATCGGCCAGCTCAAGGTGGAGTCCGCGGCGACGTCCCTGCGCGCCCTCACCCCCTGGCTCGAGGTGGAGACCCACGCCGCCCTCGCCGACGAGGCGCTGCTCGATGCCCTGCTGCCAGGCCATCAGCTGGTGCTCGACTGCACCGACAACGTCGCCATCCGCAACCTCCTCAACCAGCGTGCCCGCCAGCACAAGGTGCCCCTGGTCAGCGGCGCCGCCATCCGGTTGGAAGGGCAGCTCTGCAGCTTCACCTGGCAGGAGGATGAACCCTGCTACGCCTGTCTCAGCGCCCTCTTTGGCGATCAGGCCCTCACCTGTGTCGAGGCGGGGGTACTGGCCCCCGTGGTGGGGCTGGTGGGCAGCCTGCAGGCGCTCGAGGCCATCAAGCTGCTGGCGGGCATGGGCAAAAGCTACAGCGGCCGCCTGCTGATGATCGACGGTCTGGGTGGCAGCTTTCGCGAGCTGAAGCTTCCCAAGCGCCCCGACTGCCCGGTCTGCTCAAGGCCCTGAGCGGCAGAGCGCGCCCACAAAAAAGCCGAACCCCCGGGGTTCGGCTTTTTTATCTACCTCTGCTGTCTGCTCCCCTCAATGGGTTGAGAGGATCCGCTGCAACAGATGATTGAACCCGGCGGGATCTTCCGCCGGCCAGGCGTGGTGACCATCCGGGGTGTGGATGGTGGCATTGGGCAGGGAGGCGAACTGCTCCACCCGCCGCGCCAGGGGCAGATAGTCGTGACTGGTGGAGATGATGGCCACCGGCTGCCAGAGGGTGCCGAGACGAGCCCGCACCGACCAGCCAGGCAGCGCCTCCAGCAGCGCCTTGTAGGTCTTCTTTTTGTTGCGCACGAAGCGCCCCCGGAAGGTGTGGCGCACCTGGGCGAGATCGGGGCCGGGAAAGAGCTCGCGACCGAGCCACCACGCCAGCGGCCGCATGCCGAACCAGCGCAGCCACTTGAGGCGCATGGCATAGCGCTCCTGCTCCTTTGGCGTCTCCAGCAGAAATTCGCTGAAGCCGTTGACCAGCACCAGCCCCTGCACCTTGGGGGGCAGTTGCAGTGCCAGCTCCAGCGCCACCATGGCACCGAGCGACAACCCCACTACCCAGGCAGGCTCGGGCTGCTCGTCGAGCCAGCGGGCCACGTCCGCCGCCAGGGTGGGCACGTCAAAGGGCCCCTCCTGCATGCTCTGGCCGTGGCCGCGCAAGTCGATGGCCACCACCCGGTAGCGCTCGGAAAAACGCTCGATCTGCGCCTGCCAGTCGAGGCTGGAAGAGCCCAGCCCGTGCAGCAAGAGCAGCAAGGGCCCCTCCCCCGCACTGCGCAGGGCCAAGCCATGGGATTTCATTACCTGATTGCGACGCACCCGTCCCCCCTTTCTCGACGCCATGCCGGCCACTCATGGCCAGCCAATCCGTACTCCGGTCCCCTGTCTACCCCTCTCCCACCAGGCTCACCGCCTTGATGTAGGCGTAGAGGCGCATGGCCGGCGTCAGGGCGAGCCGCTGCGCGGAGCGGCTGGGGATCCGGGCCAGCAGTATCTGCTGCCCC
>NZ_CAWMFQ010000277.1:20705-22250 GCF_963866995.1 Aeromonas sp. ZOR0002
AGTATCTGCTGCCCCAGCGCCAACTGCAACAGGGTCTGCCCCGGTCGCACCTCCCGCACCTCCAGCAGCCGGGTCTCGAGGCAGTTGGAGAGGCTGGAGTGCACGATGGGCTCGGTGGCGATCACCAGATCCCGCGCCGCCACCTTGATCTGCAAGGGGCCTGCTTCATCGGGGGCATGCTCCATGGTCACCATCAGGGTCTGCTCCCCCAGTCGCAGGGTCGCCATCTGCTCGTGCTCGTCGTAGTGGGACAGGGTCGCCGAGAGCATGACCCCGACGTCGTCGCGACTGGCCAGCGACAGGTCGATGCGGGCGAAGATCTCCTCGGGGGTGCCCTGGGCCTCCACCCGTCCCTCTGCCAGCAGCACCAGTCCATCGCAGAGCAGGCTCACCTCCTCCATGGCGTGGCTGACGAAGATCATGGGGATGCCGCTCTCCTGCTGCAAGCCCTTGAGCACGTGGGCCTGATGGATGCGGCTGCGCCTGTCCAGCGCCGAGAAGGGTTCATCCAGCAGCAGCAAGTCGGGCTCGGCCAGCAAGGCCCTGGCCAGTGCCACCCGCTGACGCTGACCGCCGGAGAGGCCGTGGGCCGGTTGCCCCAGCAGCTCGGCAAAGCCGAGGCGCGCAGCCAGATCCTCTGGCTGCCAGCACCCCCTCCCCTTGCGAGCCGCCAGTTGCAGGTTGCCGAGCACGCTCAAGTGGGGGAAGAGACGAGCATCCTGAAACACCAGCCCGATGCGCCGCGCCTCGGGGGGCAGGGCTGCAAGCTCGCGCCCCTGCCAGCGCAGGGCATCGCCCGGGGCCCTGTCGAGCCCGGCGATGATGCGCAGCAGGGTGCTCTTGCCACAGCCCGAAGGACCGAACAGGCCGAGGATGCGGCTGGGGGGCAACGCCAGATCGCACGCCAGGGTGAAGGGGCCGAAATCACGTCTGGCCTTGAGGTAGAGGCTCATCCGAACAGCCTCCGTTGCCGGCGTTGCAGCACGCCGTAGACCAGCACCAGCATCACCAGGGAGAAGCCCATCAGGCCGCCGGCCAGAATATGGGCATTCTGGTAATCCATCGCCTCCACGTGATCAAACAGGGCGATGGAGAGCACCTGGGTCTCCCCGGGAATGTTGCCGCCAATCATCAGCACCACCCCGAACTCCCCCAGGGTGTGGGCAAAGCCCAGCGCCGCCGCCATCACGAAGCTGGGCAGCGTCATCGGCAGGATGATGCGAAAGAAGCGCTCAAACGGGCCCATCCCCAGGGTGGCGGCAGCCTCCAGCTCCTTGTTGCCCATGTTGACGAAGGCGGAGGTGAGGGGTTGTACCACGAAGGGGAGCGAATAGATGACGGAGGCGATGAGCAGGCCGAGAAAGCTGAAGGCGAGCGGGGCCCCGAAGGTCTCCCGCCACCAGCCACCGAGGCCGTACTCCGGGGAGAAGACCAGCAGCAGATAGAAACCGAGCACGGTGGGTGGCAGCACCAGCGGCAGGGCCACCATGGCCTCCACCAGGGGGCGCAGCCGGTGCTGGCTGCGAGACAGCCACCAGGCGAGCG
>NZ_CAWMFQ010000277.1:22297-27705 GCF_963866995.1 Aeromonas sp. ZOR0002
CTGGCCGCCAGTTTCAGGGTCAGCCAGACCGCCAGCAGATCCCCTTCACTCATAGGGTCCCCTCTCGGGTGTCGATAAAAAACAGGGCGCCGTCATGACGGGCGCCGCCTTGGGACACGTCAGGCACCGGATCTGGCCAGCACGGGGCTGGCCGGATCCCGGCAGACGCCGGGCGCTCACTGCGGCAGGGCGTAACCCGCCGCCTTGATCTGCGCCTGTCCCGGCCCCTTGAGCCAGGCCACCAGGGCATCCACCGCCGCCCCTTTCTTCAGCACCAGGGCCTGCTGCTCGATGGGGGGATAGAAGCTGGCCGGTACCGCCCAGGCTTCGCCGGTCTTGCCCGCCTCCACCAGGTTGGCCCAGGCGACGAAGCCCAGCTTCGCATTGCCGGTATCGACAAACTGCCAGGTCTGGCTGATGTTGGTGCCAGTCAGCACCCGATACTGCTTGGGATCGATCTTGAGATGAGCCAGGGTCGCCATGGCGGCAGCGCCATAGGGCGCTGTCTTGGGGTTGGCGATGGCCAGCTCCCCCTGCCAGTGGCGCAAGGTGGCCTCGTCGGGAGCAGGCCCCCCCTTCTGCCAGAGGCCGAGCTGACCGATGGCATAGGTGAAGCGTTCGCTCCCCTTGCCTTCCGACTCCAGCTTTTGAGGGGTCGCCACGTCGGCCGAGAGGAAGAGATCGAAGGGCGCACCGTGGGTGATCTGGGTATAGAGCACGCCGGTGGCCGCCGAACTGATGACGACGCTGTGGCCGGTCTTGGCGGTGAACTCCTTGCCGATGCGCTCTATGGTGCCCTTGAAGTTGGCCGCCACCGCCACCTTGACCTCGTCAGCCAGCACAGCACCGCTGTACATGGCGCCGGCGCCCAGCACCAACAGGGATACCCATCTCTTCATTCCTTTGCTCCTTATGTTCCGGCACGGCCGGATCGATTGACGCGAGCCCGAGGCTCACTCCCCTTGTTGCCAGCGGGCCAGGGCGGCGTCATCGCTCGCCCTGGCCTCGACCCAGCGTTGCACCCCGTCGGCGGTCAGCTCTTTTTTCCAGAACGGCGCCCGGGTCTTCAAGAAATCCATGATGAAGTGGCAGGCCTCGAAAGCCGCCTCACGGTGGGCGCTGCTCACCACCACCAGCACGATCTGATCCCCGAGCAGCAGCTCGCCGATGCGGTGAATGAGGGTACACTCCTGCAGGGGCCAGCGCCCGCGGGCCTCGGCCACTATGTTCGTCAGCGCCTTCTCGGTCATGCCGGGGTAGTGTTCGAGGGCCAGCCCCTTCACATGCTCCCCCTGATTGAAGTCGCGCACCTTGCCGACAAAGCTGACAATCGCGCCTGTGTCCTGCCGGGCAGCAAGGCGGGCATATTCGTCGGCCAGCGAGAAGTCATCCCGCTGCACCAGAATGCGATCGGTCATGGTCAGCCTCCGGTCACCGGCGGGAAAAAGGCGACCTCATCCCCGTCATGGAGGGGGGTATCCAGCGGCACCAGGGTCTGGTTGACCGCCACGAGGAGCTTGCCGGATTCGAGTGCCAGCGCCCACTTGTCACCCCGTTCGCTCAAGGCGGCGCGAAGGGCATCGGCACTGGCGTAGTCGCAAGGCAGGCTGAGCTCGTCGCAGCCGACCAGCTCACGCACCTGCGCAAAAAACAGAACCTTGATCATGCCTGCTCTCCTTTGGTCGCACCCAGTTGGAAATGACCGGACTTGCCGCCCTTTTTCTCCACCAGACGCACCTGCTCGATCACCATGTCCTTTTGCACCGCCTTGCACATGTCGTAGATGGTCAGGGCCGCCACCGAGGCGGCGGTGAGCGCTTCCATCTCCACCCCGGTCTTGCCCGAGAGCTTGCACAGGGTGCGGATATGGACCCGATTGTGCGCCGTCTGGGGGGCTATCTCTACCTCCACCCGGGTCAGGGCCAGGGGATGGCACAGGGGAATGAGGTCGGCGGTCTTCTTGGCCGCCATGATGCCGGCGATGCGGGCGGTGGCGAACACGTCCCCCTTGTGGTGCTGACCGCTCAGGATCAACGCCAGGGTCTCGGGGGCCATGGTCACGAAAGCCTCGGCGCGGGCCTCGCGTTCGGTCACCTGCTTGTCGGTGACATCCACCATGTGGGCCTCGCCGCTCTGGTTGAGATGGGTCAGGTTCATCTATGCACCTATCGAAAAATGAGATGGATGATCCGGGTTTACTCCCGGGATCACAGATGGGTCACGAAGTTGCACGGCCGGGTACGGGCGTCGAGCTGATCCCGGATAAGCTGTTCCCAACCCAGACGGCAGGCGCCGGTGGAGCCGGGCAGGCAGCAGATCAGGGTGCGGTTGGCGAGCCCTGCCAGGGCACGGCTCTGCATGGCGGAGCCTTTTATCTCGGCAAACGAGAGCTGGCGGAACATCTCGCCAAAGCCCTGCACCGTGCGCTCGAACAGCACGCCGACCGCCTCGGGCACCCGGTTCTGCTCGTTGAAGCCGGTGCCGCCGTTGATGAGCACCACCTGGACTCCCTCGTCGGCAATCCAGTCGCTCACCTGGGCGCGGATGCGAAACAGGTTGTCTGGACAGAGCGCCCGGTCGGCCAGCATGTGGCCGGTCTGGGTCAGGGCCTCGACCAGATAGTCCCCCGAGCTGTCATCGGCAGCGGTGCGACTGTCGGAAACCGTCAGGACGGCGATCTTGAGAGGGATGAATTCGCTGTGTTTGGGTGCCATTGGGGCCATTCCTGTCAATCATTGACCACGAGAGGATGAGGTGAACGCGCCGCACCGTGGTGCCAGCCATGAAAGGAGCCGGTGGGCGCCGCGTTGCCGGGAAGGGATTCTATCAAAAGATGTCTGGCTGGGGGGCGTCATTGCCCATTAATCTCGAAGGCCGCCGGATCCCGAGGATCCGGCGGCCTTCCCATCAGAAGCCTGGCACCCCTTTCATGTCAGGCAGTTGGTGCGCAATCCCCTTGTGGCAGTCGATGCAGGTGTTGGCCCCGCTTGCCAGGTTGGTGGAGTGCATCTGGGCGGCCCGACGCCCTTGCAGGGAGAAGTCCATGTACTCGAAGTTGTGGCAGTTGCGGCACTCGCGCGAATCCGTCTCCTTCATCCGCTGCCACTCCCGCTCGGCCATCTCCCGCCGGTGGGATTCAAACTTCTCGCGGGTATCCACCTTGCCGGTGATCATGCCCCACAGCTCCTTGGAGGCCTGCACCTTGCGGATGATCTTGTAGGTCCACTCGTGGGGTACGTGGCAATCCGGGCAGCTGGCCCGCACGCCGGAGCGGTTGGCGTAGTGGATGGTGTCGCGGTACTCCACGAACACGTTGTCCTTCATCTCGTGGCAACCGGTGCAGAAGGCCTCGGTGTTGGACGCTTCCATGGCGGTGTTGAACCCGCCCCAGAAGATGACGCCACCAAAGAAGCCCATCAGCAGGATGACCCAGAGGGCCGCCTTCGACGGTGACTTGAAGGTGGTCCACAGACGCTTCACAAAGCCGGGTAATTTCATCTATGGGTTCCTCAGTTCAGCGCTTCAACCGGTTTGAAGGTATTGTTCACCAGCGGCTTGGCATCCGCTTGCGGCACGTGGCACTGCAGACAGAAGTAGCGACGCGGAGAGACTTCGCCCAGGGTCATGCCGTCGCGGGTCTCGAAGTGGGTGGGGCTTATCTTGGGGGCCTTCATGGCACTGGCGTTCTTGAAGCTGTGACAGGCCAGGCACTTGTTGACCTTGTTGTCCACTTCATAGTTGCGGGTGTCGTGGGGGATCAGCGGGGGCTGGTGCATGTACTGGCGATCGTAGAGGTCGCCATCCTTGCGAAAGTTCTTCATGGGGGCCGCGTCGGCATCCGTTACCAGATCCGTGCTTCCCCGCTCCGACTTGATGCCCCCCGTGCTGTTGGTGATCTCGGGGACGGCCGCCATCAAGGAACCCGCCATCAGGCAGGCCAGCATTGCTCCAATCAGCTTCTTCATTATGTGTTCTCCGACGTTTTCTCTGCCTTGACGGCAAAACCTACAGTGATTTCAAAAACTTGCTCCGCGCAGACATCGATGCAACGGCCGCAGTTGGTACACTCCTGAGCCGCAATCAAGGGCCCGTGACCACGCCTGGCACCGTGAACGGGGCCGCGCAGGATGGGACGCTCCGGGCAGACCGCATAACAATCCATGCAGTTGCTGCACCGCTCGCGCCCCGAGGCTGCAATCTTGATGAACCCGACCCGGTTGACCAGGGCATAGAAGGCCCCCACCGGACAGAGGTGGCCGCACCAGCCCCGCTCCACCACAAAAAGGTCGAACAGGAACAGCGCCGCCAGCAGGCCCCAGCCCGCCCCCATGCCGAACAACAGGCCGCGCAGGGTGAGCGACACCGGATTGACCAGCTCCCACACCAGCACGCCTGTGATGGCCGGCGCCACCAGCACCATGGCCAGCAGCCAGTAGCGGGTAGCGCGGTTGAACTGACCATTGCCCTTGAGGCCAAGTCGCCCCCTGAGCCAGGCGGCGGCATCGGTGACCAGGTTGACCGGACAGACCCAGGAGCAGAACACCCGCCCCCCGACCAGCCAGTAACCCGCGAGCACCAGCCCGGCCCCGAGCCAGAGGGTGGGGATGGGCCACTGGCCCGCTGCCACCGACTGCAACAGGGTCAGGGGATCCGTGAGGGGCACCGTCTCCAGCAGCAGGGAGCTGGAGAGGTTGCCCTTGAGGATCCAGATGCCCGCGAGCGGCCCCAGCAGGAACAGCCCCAGCACCCCGAACTGGCATAGCCGGCGCAGCAGCAGGAAGCGGTGGGCACGCCACCAGCCCAGCCTGACCGTAGCCTCGGCTCCCGGATACCGACTCATAGCCCCTCCGGTTTGCGGGTCGGCAGGGTCAGTCGCTCACCGATAAGGGACTTGCCCGCCTTCTCCTTCTCTTCCCAGCCGAGCCGGTAGTGGTGACCCAGCTCCCCCTTGGCAAGCCCGCGAGGCACCACCTTGATGGCCGCCTCCTCCAGCACGCAGGCGTGCTCGCACTTGCCGCAGCCGGTGCAGAGATCGCTGTGCACCGTGGGCAGGAACATGGCGTGCTTGCCGGTGCGCGGGTTGTGCTGCAGCTCCAGGGTAATGGCCTTGTCGATGAGGGGGCAGACCCGGTAGCAGACGTCGCAGCGCAGCCCCAGGTAGTTGAGGCAGGTCTCGTGATCGATGAGCACCGCCACCCCCATCCGTGCCTGATCGATGTCGGTCATGGTCTGATCCAGCGCCCCGCTCGGGCAGGCCACCACGCAGGGGATGTCGTCACACATCTCGCACGGGACGGCGCGCGCCTTGAAGTAGGGGGTGCCGGTGGTCACGGGTTCAAACAGCCGGGCGAGCTTGAGGGTGTCGTAGGGGCAGGCCAGGGCGCAGAGCCCGCAGCGCACGCAGGCGC
>NZ_CAWMFQ010000277.1:27734-30309 GCF_963866995.1 Aeromonas sp. ZOR0002
ACGCCGCCAAGCCCCACACCAAGCAGGCCCACACCGCAGGCCCCCTTGGCGAGGTCGGCCAGAAACTGGCGCCGACTACGACTCATCTCGCGCTCCCCCGCCTCAGGCCTTCATGACCTTGACGGCGCACTTCTTGTAATCCGTCTCCTTGGAGAGCGGATCGGTGGCGTCCAGGGTCAGCTTGTTGACCAGCTGGCTCGCATCGAAGAAGGGCATGAACACCAGTCCCTTGGGCGGACGGTTGCGGCCGCGGGTCTCGACCCGGGTCTTCACCTCGCCCCGGCGGGAGGAGACGATCACCTCTTCCCCACGGCGCACACCGCGAGCCTTGGCATCTTCCGGGTGCATGAAGAGCACCGCATCCGGGAAGGCGCGATAGAGCTCGGGCACGCGACGGGTCATGGTGCCGGTGTGCCAGTGCTCCAGCACGCGACCGGTGGAGAGCCACATGTCGTACTCTTTGTCCGGAGCTTCGGCAGCCGGCTCATAGGGCAGCGCGAAGATCACCGCCTTGCCGTCGGGCTTGCCGTAGAAGCGCACCCCCTCCCCCGCTTTCACATAAGGGTCGAACCCTTCGCGATAGCGCCACAGGGTCTCCTTGCCGTCCACCACAGGCCAGCGCAGGCCACGGGCTTCGTGATACTGATCGAACGGCGCCAGGTCGTGGCCATGGCCGCGACCGAAGGAGGCGTACTCCTCAAAGAGCCCCTTCTGGACGTAGAAACCAAAGTGCTCGGCCTCATCGTTCAGGGCCCCCTTGCTCTGCTCTTTCGGGAACTGATTCACCTGGCCGTTGGCATAGAGCACATCGAACAGGGTCTTGCCCTTCACTTCCGGCATCTTGGCAATCAACTCAGCCGGCCACACCTCTTCCACGGTGAAGCGCTTGGAGAACTCCATCAGCTGCCACAGGTCGGACTTGGCGCCTTCCGGTGCCTTCACCTGCTGGTGCCAGAACTGGGTGCGACGTTCGGCGTTGCCGTAGGCCCCCTCTTTCTCCACCCACATGGCGGTGGGCAGGATGAGGTCGGCCGCCTGGGCGGTTACGGTAGGATAAGGGTCGGACACCACGATGAAGTTGGCCGGGTTGCGATAACCGGGCAGCGCCTCTTCGTTCATGTTCGGGCCGGCCTGCATGTTGTTGTTGCACATCACCCAGTAGGCGTTGAGCTTGCCGTCTTTCAGCATGCGGTTTTGCAGCACGGCGTGGTAGCCCACCTGCTCCGGGATGGTGCCTTCCGGCAGCTTCCAGATCTTCTCGGCGATGGCGCGGTGTTTGGGATCCGTGACCACCATGTCCGCCGGCAGACGATGGGCGAAGGTACCCACTTCACGGGCGGTACCACAGGCGGAGGGCTGGCCGGTCAGGGAGAAGGGGCCGGAGCCCGGCTGGGAGATCTTGCCGGTCAGCAGGTGGATGTTGTAGCAGAGGTTGTTGGCCCAGACGCCCCGGGTGTGCTGGTTGAAGCCCATGGTCCAGTAGGAGACCACCTTCTTGTCAGGATCCGCATAGATCTGGGCCAGCTTCTCGAGCTTGTCCTTGGGCACGCCGGAGAGCTTGGAGACGGACTCCAGATCGTAATCCGCCACGAACTTGGCGAAGTCCTCGAAGCTCATGGGGGTGGAGTCGCCGCTGTCCGGGTTCTTGGCCTTTTGCTGCAGCGGGTTGGTGGGACGCAGGCCGTAGCCGATGTCGGTCACCCCTTTGCGGAACTGGGTGTGCTTGTTGACGAACTCCCAGTTCACCTTGTCGTTCTGGATGATGTAGTTGGCGATGTAGTTGAGGATCGCCAGATCGGTCTGGGGGGTGAACACCAGCCCGTTGTCCGCCAGCTCGAAGCTGCGGTGCTCGAAGGTGGAGAGCACGTGCACCTGCACATCCTGGTGGGACAGACGGCGATCGGAGATGCGCGACCAGAGGATGGGGTGCATCTCGGCCATGTTGGAGCCCCACAGCACGAAGGCGTCGGCCTGCTCGATATCGTCGTAGCAGCCCATGGGTTCATCCATGCCGAAGGTACGCATGAAGCCCACTACCGCGGAGGCCATGCAGTGACGGGCATTGGGATCCAGGTTGTTGGAGCGCAGGCCTGCCTTCATCAGCTTGGCGGCGGCATAGCCTTCCCAGACGGTCCACTGGCCGGAGCCGAACATGCCGACGGCGGTCGGGCCCTTCTCTTTCAGGGTCGCCTTGAACTTCTCGGCCATGATGTCGAAGGCCTGATCCCAGCTGATGGGGGCGAAGTTGCCGTTCTTGTCGAACTTGCCGTTGGTCATGCGCAGCATGGGCTGGGTCAGGCGATCCTCCCCGTACATGATCTTGGAGAGGAAGTAGCCCTTGATGCAGTTCAGGCCGCGGTTGACCGGTGCATCGGGATCCCCCTGGGTCGCCACGACGCGGCCAGCCTGGGAGCCCACCAGCACGGAGCAGCCGGTCCCGCAGAAGCGGCACGGCGCCTTGTCCCAGGTGATGGCGGTCTTGTCGGTACTGGTGATCAGGTTCGCCGCCAGAGTGGGGGCACTGACACCGGCCACGGCAGCGGCTGCCGCCACCGCATTGGCCTTCATAAAGTCG
>NZ_CAWMFQ010000277.1:30386-50280 GCF_963866995.1 Aeromonas sp. ZOR0002
GCTCTGGGCTTTTCGTTCATCGAACGCAGACAACAGACCCGGCATCCCGTGTATTACCCGTGGCGGTCAGCGAACGACTCTTGCGCTTCTGCCACATGACGCCTTATTCCCCATCTTCGGCGTCCATTTCATCGAACTGGTGGTAGATCAGGGCCGCAGATAGCACCCCGGGCAACCCCTGAATGGTGTCGATGGCCGCCATGATGGGACGCTGGCTCGGCCCCTCCAGGGTCACCACCAGCTTGCCCTCCTCGCTGACGGCGTGGATCTCGGCCCCGTCCAGGGTCGCAATCCGCTCTGCCAGGGCGTGGCGCAGATCGGGCTGGGTCAGCACCACCAGGCTGGATACATGGAACTCTTCTCGCGTCATATCACCGTTTTCCAACTTGTTCGTCTCTTGGGTCATCGCGAAGCCTCGCCACGAGACAGACCGATGCTGATGCTGCCCACCGGGCAATCCGCCACGCAGGCCCCGCAGCCATTGCACGACTCGGCATGGATGCTGGGGGTGGGTACGCGCCCCAGCCGGGGGGAAAAGCGGATGGCCTGCTGCTCGCAGCTGTCCTGACAGCGCTGGCAGAACACCTGGGCAGTGGCCAGACAGCCCGCCTCGATATGGGCCACATACACCCAGGGTGTCTGGGTTGTCGGCCTGAACACCGGCGCCTGGCAGGTGCTGACGCACTCGGTGCAGAAGGTGCACTCGCCGCGGTGAAAATCCACCGTGGGGAAGCCCCCGTCCCCCTTGATCAGGATCTGCTCCGGGCAGGCCGCCAGACAGTCGCCGCAGCGGGTGCAGCCAGCCACGAACTCGTCCCAGGAGACGGACCAGGGCAACTGGATCCCGGCCTTGGGGGCGCTCAGGCGTCCCCGAAACAGGCCTCTGCGTGACAAGTTGACCCCGTCGGTCATATCGACTCCTCTATTTCGGGGACGAATACCCCCGCGCGGATCCCGTGACTGGCATTTTCAATACCAATTATAAGCGTGGGTGTATATTGCGGCCCTGACAAGTCAGGGGATATACCACCAGGGAGATAAACAGGGGGGATTCTTGCGCTGGATCAAACCCTTGGCGCAATTAGACACAGCAGGGGCAAGGTAAATTACCCCTATGTGAGGATTGATAATTAATCGAAGGTTATTTGAGGTGCACGGCGGCTGTCAGCCGCCGATGGAGGCCAGGTGGGGGGTCATGCCTGCATTGCCTTCATGGAGGCGATGGGTGGCGGCCTTGCCGGTCAGCGCCTGGCGAATACGCCATTGCAGCGCCTCCTGCTGGCTGTCATCGGTGAGCAGATCCCGCAGTTCCACCCCGTTGTCGCCAAAGAGGCACAGGTGCAGCTTGCCCTTGGAGGAGACCCGCAGCCGGTTGCAACCGGCGCAAAAATCCTTGCTGTAGGGCATGATGAGCCCCACCCCGCCCCTCGAGTCCGGATGCGTGAACACCTGGGCAGGGCCATCATCCAGGCCGCGCAGCTGCTGCACCCAGCCGCTCTCTTGCAGGCGCTGCTTGATGAGTTCACCGCTGGTATGGTGATCGCGAAACAGGGCGTCCATCTCGCCGGTCTGCATCAGTTCGATGAAACGAAGCTCGATGGGTTTGTCCCGGATCCAGGCGAGGAATGTCTCGAGCTGATGATCATTGAGCCCCTTGAGCAGCACGGCGTTGATCTTGACCGACCGGAAACCGGCACTCAGGGCGGCGTCTATCCCCGCCATCACCTCCGCCAGCTTGTTCTCGCCGGTGATCTGGTGGAACTGGCGGGGATCCAGGCTGTCGACGCTGACGTTGAGGGCCGTCAGCCCCGCATCGAACCACTCGCGGGCACGCTCCTTGAGGCGATACCCGTTGGTGGTCATGGCCACCTTCTCGATGCCGGGGGTATTGGCTACGGTCTCGATGATGGCCGTGAAGTCGCGGCGCAAGGAGGGCTCGCCTCCGGTCAGACGCACCTTGCGCGTCCCCATGGCCGCAAACCCGGAGACGACGCGACGGATCTCCTCCAGGGAGAGGAAGGACTGGCGCCCCTCACCCTCTCCTTTCGGCGGGTGATAGCCGTCCGGCAGACAGTAGGTACAGCGGAAATTGCAGACGTCGGTGACCGACAGACGCAAATAGTAAAAGCGACGGGAAAAACCATCTTCAAGTGGCAACATAAACACCTTTCCAAATACGGGAGGCCAGGGCATTTCTTTCCTGACCCTTTCAGCTCGAACATCGGCTGACGGCGATCTCCCCCTATCTCAATGACTTAGGCAAAATCGCTCGGAGTTCATCTAGTTTTTCGATGCTAGCACAACTTGGAGTACACTCCCATGCTACTTTGTGGGGTCTTTGTGGGTGAAAAGGGAGCCGGTCGGCATGGGAAAATGGTTCAGAGTGCAGTCGGTCAGCAGCGCCATCGGTCGCTCCATGGTGCTGATCCTGTTCATGGCCAGCCTGATCGCCGTGGTGGCCATGGTCACCCTCTTCTATTCGGTTCCCGATGCCAAGGCCATCAACCTGTCGGGATCCCTGCGCATGCAGGCCTACCGCATGGCCTATGAAATCGAGAAGGATCAGGTCGTCCTCGGTCGGCTCGCCCAGTTTGAACAGACCCTTCATGCCCCCGAGCTGCAGGAGACCCAGCGCTGGATCACGCCCGCCTCCCTGCGCCGCACCTATGGTGAAGTCCTCTTGCAATGGCAAGTGATGCGCGAACACATCGAGAATGCCACGCCCAGCCGTTATACCGACAATACGGAACAGTTCGTCGCCGCCATCGATGACTTCGTCAACCAGATGCAGTACCACGTGGAGTTCAAGGTGCGCATGCTGGCCCTGGCAGAGGGGCTAGGGCTGCTCGCCATCATCACCATCGCCTGGTGCACGGTGCGCTTCACCCGCCAGCAGGTGGTGGCGCCCCTCAACCAGCTGGTCTATTGCGCACGCCAGATCCAGCGTCAGGAGTTCGATCTCACCCTGCCCCCCCACTGTGAAAACGAGCTGGGAGAGTTGTCGGGGGCATTCGCGACCATGGCCGACGAGCTCGGCAAGCTCTATCGGGAGCTGGAGAGCAAGGTGGAGGAGAAAACGGCCAAGCTGCAACAGGCCAACGACACCCTCTCCTTCCTCTATTCCACCGCCCAGAAACTGCACGCGGCGCCCCTCAGCCGCCGCACCCTGCAAAAGCTGCTGGAGCGGGCCGCCGCCCACCAGCACATCGAGTACATCCGCCTCACCCGCTTCGAGCACAATGCGATGCCGGTTTACATCACTGGGCGCAAGGGGTGGCCGGGGGATCTGGACGCCGTGGTGAGTTTCTACCTGCAGATGGATGACGAGGAGTACGGCCGGCTCGACATGATAAGCGGCCACCCCATCGACGAGCGGCTGATGAAGAACTTCTCCATGTTGCTGGCCCAGGTGCTGCACAAGGATCAGACCCTGCTGCAGCACCAGCGCCTGCTGCTGATGGAAGAGCGCGCCGTCATCGCCCGTGAACTGCACGACTCCCTCGCCCAGGCCCTCTCCTACCTGAAGATCCAGGCCACTCTGCTCAAGCGCTCCTTCGCCAAAGGGGACAGGGCCAAGACCGAGGCAGCCATGGAGCAGATCGACGAGGGACTCAGCAATGCCTATACCCAGTTGCGCGAACTGCTCGGCACCTTCCGCCTCAGCATCGGCGATGCCAACCTGGGTGAAGCCATCGCGGTCATGCTCGAGCAGCTCAAACCCCAGACGCACGCCGACATCAGGCTCCAGTACGGACTGACGGACACCGACCTTGAAGCGGGGCAGCACATCCACATCCTGCAGCTGATCCGTGAGGCAGTGCTCAATGCCATCAAGCATGCCAGCGCGCGGCACATTGACGTTAGCTGTGAGACCCTGGCTGATGGTAACATCCAGGTTCAGATTGCAGACGATGGTGTTGGAATAAGGGGCGCAAGCTCGGCGGTGAATCACTACGGTCTCAGCATCATGAATGAACGCGCCAGCAAATTGCGCGGCCAGTTGACCATCAGTGAGCCGCCCTCCGGGGGCACCCGCATACACCTGACCTTTCCCACCAGCCTAACAAGAGACGCCTGATGGACGAGATGAAATACAGTGTTCTGGTCGTGGATGACCACCCCCTGATGCGCAAGGGAATTGTGCAACTGCTGGAGTTGGAAGATAACATCGACGTGGTTGGCGAGGCCTCCAACGGCACCGACGCCGTGGCCATGGCCAAGGAGTCCGAACCGGACCTTATCCTGCTCGACCTCAACATGAAGGGGTTGTCAGGTCTCGATACCCTCAAGGCGCTGCGGGCCGAAGAGGTGACTTCCCGCGTGGTGATCCTGACCGTCTCTGACGCCCGCCAGGATGTGGTTGCCCTGCTCAAGGCAGGCGCGGACGGCTATCTGCTCAAGGACACCGAGCCTGACATGCTGCTGGCCCAGCTGGCTGACGTGATGACCGGCAAGCAGATCCTGAGCGAGCCGCTACGTCCCTATCTCGAGAACATCTACGAGCTGGACCACCTGCAGCAGAAGCTGGAGAGCCTGACCCGACGCGAGATGCAGATCATGCGTGAAATCGCCAAGGGGTTGTCCAACAAGCAGGTCGCCTCCGTGCTCCATATCTCCGAGGGAACCGTCAAGGTCCACGTCAAGAGCCTGCTGAAAAAGCTCGAGGCCCAAAGCCGCGTCGAAGCAGCCGTCATGTACCTGGAACAGCGCAACTGAGGTCCCGGCCTCCTGCCAGCAAGGGGTCACCATCCGTGCCTCCTTGCTGGCCCCCTCTCCTTTTCCCCAAATGGCGCGGAACCCGGTGCTCTATTGAGTAGATGGATTATTATTTTCATGACATCGCACGGGAAGGAAACATCGACATGACCTTTGAGCAGATAGAGCTGGTCCAGAAAGCCTGGGGCAGGGTGAGCGCCCTGAACAACAGCTATGTCCAGGAGGTGTATGAAGAGCTGTTCAGATTGTCCCCCGAACTCAGGGCCCTCTTTCCCCCATATCAGGAGCTGCCCGTTGCCAAGGTGTCGGACACCCTGAACACCGTCATCACCAGCCTCTCCCAGCTGGATGCACTGGGTTTCATCATTCGCGATCTCGGCAGGCGTCACCAGCGATTCAACGTTCAACCCCACCAGTTTGCGCTGCTCAAACAGGCGCTGACCCAGGTACTGGCACGGCGTCTCGGCAGTGGTTTTACCCCGGCACTGGCACAGGCCTGGTCGCAGATGTATGACGAGATAGCCGCCCTGATGCTGGACGGCATGACACAGCACACCGAATTGACCACCTGATCCCCTGGCCTTTGCCCCCAATCGCTGAATGGGTCTGTAACAGGCATTTTGCATGAATCAAATTTGCAATATGCGAAAATAGACTCATTCTGCACACGGGGTATGTTCGGCGCCCTAACACCTCACCTGAATCCCTTTCGCACTACCTTGCCTGCGTTCGTGATACAAAATCACAATAGATTGATTTTAAATGGATATTAAAAATAACCACGGGAAATGGCTCACCCCTTCGCCACGCCACCTCTCTCTGGCACGGTCACTGCATTGTCACATTCAGCAATGAGTGATTAGGAGGATGGAACATGAAACTTCAACAACTGGCACTGTTCCCCTTGCCGTCCCACATTCTGCCCGGTGGCAAGCTCCCCCTTCGCCTGTTCGAGCCGCGCCACCTGCAGATGCTCAAGGAGTCCTTCCTCGAGGATCGTGGCTTTGGCATCGTGATGGAAGAGACCACCAGCACGGGCACCTGCGGACGGATTCTCCCGGTCGGAACCCGCGTCAAGGTGACTGATTTTTATACCCTCAACGACGGTTTGCTCGGGGTCACCGTGCTCGGCCTTGAACGCTTCTGCATCCACGAGATGGAAACGGATGACGCAGGCCTCAGGCACGCCCAGGTCGAGCCACTGCCCAACTGGCCGAGTGCGGATTCTGATGTCAGCGACAACCAGCTGGTCAGCCGATTGAGAGAGGTCTTTGCACAATACCCGGAACTGGATGAGCTCTACCCGGACAAGCAGTTCGACGATGCAGCCTGGCTCTGCCAACGCTGGCTCGAGATCCTGCCCATGCCGATCTATGAAAAACAGATGTTGATTGCCAAGCAGAACAGTGAAGCGGCGCGTCAGTTCTTGCGCCGACTGATCGCACAGTGAGTCAAAAAGTGAGTCAACGGTTGGTTTGCAAAACGCGAATTCTCGGCACTGCATTCTTATAATGAAAAAATGAGAATTGCATTTTGCAATCACGGTAGCGATAAATAACACACAATTCAGCTACAGGCCGCAAATAACAGGTTTTGAAAAGTTGGCACGACTTTTTCATATAAAACCGTACAACCCGATTTATCCCGTGCTCTCTTCAGTATTTGCTGAAGAATTGGTCAACCACCAGGTTGACCATTTTTTTTACCAAAAATCGGCCGGCATCACCTGCAATGGCGGAGCAGGCAGCTTCGCAGCCTGGCAAGACTGATGGGTTTGGCCAGAAAATCGTTCATGCCCTGGGCAAGGCAGCGGGCCCTGTCCTCCATCATGGCATTGGCCGTCAACGCGACGATGGGCATCTCGCACCCCATGTCCCGCAGGCGCCGGGTCGCCTCCAGCCCATCCATCTGCGGCATCCGCATATCCATCAGGACAAGGTCCGGCTGCTGCTTCGCCACCTGTGCCAGGGCCTCCAGCCCATTGCCTGCCAGCCTCACCCTGCACACCAGCTTCTGCAGCATCAGGGATACCACCAGCTGATTGACCGGACTGTCTTCCACCACCAGCACATCCAGCTCCAGTCTGGCGCACTCTTCACTATTGGGGGCGGCGGCCGGAGCACAGGGAGAGGCCATCCCGGGCAGCTCGAACCAGAAGCAGCTTCCCAGTCCAGGCGTGCTCTGCACGCAAATGTCTCCCCCCATCAGCTGCACCAGCCGCCTGCAGATGGCCAGCCCGAGCCCCGAGCCGGAGAAGCGGCGGGTTGCCGAACTGTCGACCTGATAGAAGGGTTCAAACAGCAACGCCTGATCCTCGGTGGAGATGCCGATCCCCGTGTCGCTGACCATGACCCCCAGCTTTTCCTCCTCCCAGGTCAACGCCAGACGCACGCTGCCGACGGAGGTGAACTTCACGGCATTGCCAAGCAGGTTGCCTATCACCTGGGAGAGGCGGACGGCATCCCCTTGAAGGCGTTCGGGGAGCGTTTCATCCAGATGCCAGTGCAGTGTGATGCCCTTGGCACTGGCCTGTGCCTGCAAGGGCTCCACCAGGGCACGGCACAGCTCGGCTGGCTGAAAGGGTTCACAGTGCAGGGTCAGGGTATGTGACTCTATTTTCGAGAAATCGAGCACATCGTCGATGATGGTCTGCAACAGATGCGCAGAGTGGGTGGCATGACCGATGAGGGTCTGTTGCGGAGTGTCGAGCCGGCCGTGCTGCAGCAGATCCAGCATCCCCAGCACGGCGTTCATGGGAGAGCGGATCTCGTGGGTCATCATGGCGAGGAACTGGGATTTGGCACGGTTGGCCGTCTCGGCATCGTCCCGCGCCCGCGCCAGCTCCTGCTCGCGGCGGATCTGGCTGCCTATCTCCCGCGCCGTGCCCCGATAGCCGAGGAAGCGGCCACCGGCATCATGGCAAGGCTCCGCATTGATCTCCATCCAGCAAGGCCCGCCCGCCAGCATCACCTGGGCCCGCATTCCCCGCACCGGCAGATTGTGGGCGATCAGGTGCCGGTAGTGGCTCCAGGCCGGGTCCTGCTTGTCGTGGGCAAAATCATAGAGGCTTCTCCCCGTCTGGCGGGCCAGCACTTCCCCCTGATAGCCAGGGGCAGAGACATAGCTGAGCCTGTGCTGGGGATCGGTCTCCCAGAACCAATCGGAGGCCATGGCGGCAAAACTGCGAAAACGCTGTTCGCTGGCCTGCAGGGCCAGGGTCTTGAGGTCAACCTGTTCTTGCAGGCGAGCCCGATAGGCGATGTTGACCAGGGCCTGGGAGATGAGCGGGCGACAACGCTGCATCGCCGCCTTGCTCTTGAGATCGAAGGTGCCCGCCACGCTGTGCCGGCAGATGAGCACACCGGAAAACCCCGGTCCCTGCAAGCCTGTCATCATGACGCTGGCCCAGCCCGGCGCCCCTGCCAGCGGCGCCAGCTCAGGCAGTTGGGCGGGATCATAGATGACCAGGGTCTCCCCCTCGATGGCCCTGGAGAAGAGCGGTGTCAGCGACCAGGTCCGGCCCACCTCGTCCGGCTGGGTGCTCAGATGGGTGCTGCCCCCCACGGCCTCCCAGGCAACCACGTCCGCCTGTTCGAATCCGATAAAGGGCTTGAGAGCAAGAATGAGACTCTCCAGTACCTGCTCCAGACTCTGGGCCTGTGCCAGGGTCGCCACCCCGCACAGCAGGGCTTGGGACTCCTCCCGATATCTGGCCTCCCGCTCCCGGCAACGCATCAGCTCCACCAGCGTGGTTTGTAGTTTGTCACCCAGGGTTTCGAGTTCGCTATTGCCTATCATCTTGAATCCAGCACAGTGTCAGCTCTCGAGGAAGATTACGCTCGACACCATGAGGTTGCCGTGTGCCAGCTCACCATGGGGTAATCGTCCCTGTTCACCGAAGGTAAAGGGCGTGATGAAGGGGATCTCACCCAGCCTCTGACTGAATTGACTGACGATGTCCCCCAGCCTGTCCCCCAGTGCCAGCCGACAACCGGCACAAAACACCACCAGGGCGCCAAAGGGGCGCATATTGCTCGCCATACCATATTCAGGCTCGATATTCACCGCATTCAGGCTGCGCTGCAACAACCCTTCCTGGCTGCTGTACATGAGCAGCAGCCGCTCTCCCAGTCGGGTCTCGGTAAAGAGGCGCAGCCCCTCCCGCGCCGTCACCGCCTCGGGATGGGAGAGCTTGTAGTAGGGCAGATCATCGAGCATGCCGACCTGACGGGCCAGTGGCGAGAGCGTCGTCTCCCTGAGGATGGGGCCCACCGGCCAGGGCGTCGCACGCTCGGTCCAGCGACCATAGACCCGGGCCGCCGGCTCGTGATCGATGGTCAGCACCTCCCGCCCGTCTATCCCGGTAATGATGCCGCGACACTCGGTGGGTACATAGCCTGAGTGAAACTGGAACGCCAGTTGGCAGTCGGGGTAAAGCACCGCCAACACGCACCCTTGTGATCCCTCCCCTTCGTCCCAGCACAGCTGCCACTGCCCGGCCACGCCGTCGTCTGCCGCCGACCCGCCGACGACGGGAACGGTCGCGCCAAACTCGGCGTCGATCCCAGCGAGCACAGCCTCCTCCAGCCCCGGGCTGGTGTGCAGCAACACGAGCTGCGGCAGCTCTCCCGGTCGGCCACCATCGGCGATGGCGCGGCGCAGCAATGCCCGCACATCCGGTTGATCCCCCATCTGGCCAGCCACGCCATAGGCCCCCTTGCCATCATAAAGGGCGGCGACCGACAGGCTCCAGCCATGCCGACCATGATGGCCATCCTGGGTCAGGATACCGCCGCAGGAGCTGCAACCGATCAGCCGGGTATCGGGAAAACGTGCCTTGAGCGCACGGCGCAGTTCCGCCACCTCGTGTGCTTGGGTAAAATAGACCAGCAACAGCGATGGAACATGGGATGACTGGGCATGCAACCGCTCTGTAACTTGTTGGGCGGCCAGTGGGGTCGTCTCGGCAAGCGAGTGAGCCGTCAGGAAGTTCAACATCGTCTCCTAGGGGTACGGGATGCTGGCATCAAGCAAAAATCATACCCTTATCAAACAATTACCTGGCCATGGAGACTAGAATGGTGCTCACTGGCCTCCCACGGGATCACTGCATGTGGCAGAAAAATATCAATGACTTCGACCGGGTTGTCGCCATCGGCGGCGGGCACGGTATGGGCCGGGTGCTCTCTTCCCTGTCGTTCTTGGGATCCCGGCTGACGGGCATCGTCACCACCACGGATGATGGCGGCTCCACCGGACGCCTGCGCAAAAGCGAGGAGTGCATCGCCTGGGGGGATCTGCGCAACTGCCTCAACCAGTTGGTGACCACCCCCAGCATCGGTAGCCAGCTGTTCGAGCACCGCTTTACCGGCCGCGGCGAGCTCGCGGGCCACAACCTCGGCAACCTGATGCTGCTGGCCCTCGACAACCTCTGCGTGCGCCCCCTGGATGCCATCCGGCTCATCAGCGACATGCTGGAAATTGAACCCAATCTGCTGCCCATGTCCGAGCATCCCACCGATCTGTGCGCCCACACCGTCTGTGGCGATCAGATCCTGGGGGAGGTCTCCATCGATCAGCTCACCACGCCGCCACGGGCCCTGAGCCTGAAACCGGTCGTGCCCGCCACGCGCGAAGCAGTCGAGGCGCTGAGCCAGGCCGACATGATCATCCTGGGGCCGGGCAGCTTCCTCACCTCCATCATGCCTCCTCTGCTGCTGCGCGAAATTGCGGAGGCGATCCGCAGCAGCCGCGCCATCGTCGTGTTCATCAGCAATCTGGTGGACGAAGAGGGTCCGGCAGGCCAGTTGTCACTGTCCAGTCAACATCGTTGGCTGGAAGAGCGGATAGGCAGCGGCCGGATCGATGCCATTCTGGCTCCCGAGGGCCCCCAGGTACCCGAGCTGCAGCACTGCCTCGTTCGGGCCGAGCTGGGTGAAGCGGCCCTCCCCCACCGCCACGACCGCCTCAAGCTGCGGCTGGCACTCGACACAGTGATCCTGAGCAGGCTTGGCGAGCGCGACATGGCGGGCTGATGCCCTTCTGGATCAGTGAAACTGGGCCAGATGGGTGAAGACCTGGGGCAGGGAGTGCTCCAGCTCCGCCAGCAGTCTGCCGGCCTCTTGCTCATCTTCCCGGCGACAGGCGGACTCCAGATCCATCACCTGCTGATAGCTGGGTTTGGCGCCATAGCTGCCACAGGACGATTTCATGCTGTGGGCAACACGCGCAAGGGCTGACCAGTCCCGCTGCTCAAAAAGCGGTCTTAATTGGGCCAACTGCTCGCCTACCTCTTCGACAAACACCGAGATGACGACCGGCATCATCTCGTGACCGATGTCATCTGCCAGTTGTCGCAGCACTTTCTGATCCAGCCACTCCATCTTCTCTTCCCTATGATGGTATTCAAACAGACCACAATATAGCGGACCCACAGCCCCGCTGTCACCCGCCCTTCGGGCATGCCCGTATCGCTCCGGATGCTCTTGGGACACCAGAATGTGAGCAGCTTCAAGTTATCGGTATGTCAGCCAGAATGGAGAGAGATAAAGGTTGTCACAAAATTAACATTAAAGTAACAATGCAACCCATGAGAATGATGCGGCTCAGCAACACCTCTCTCATCCCTTTTTGCCTGTATGGCTGCTGCGAAGAACCAGGGTAGACATCTACCCTGGTATTTTTTATTTCTGGTTCAACAAGTTGGCTGAATTGCCATATTCCAGCTCGCCCAGCCTGAACAGGCAGAACTCCCCGGGCACCATCTTCACCCAATTCTCGTTGCCGGTGAGCGGCCGGGTGGCGATCAGGGTCACCACATCGTTCGGCGTGGTTTCACTCTGAAAGTCGATGGCCACATCCTCATCCAGCAGACGGGCTTCGCCAAAGGGAGCCCTGCGCGTCAACCAGTAAAGATTGTTGCTGCAATAGGTCATCACGAACTCTCCGTCCGACAGCAGCATGTTGAACACCCCGAGCCCGCGCAGCTCGTCGCACAGGGTCGCGAGGTAGCGGAACATGGCGGGGAAATTTGCCGGCCGTTTGGGGTACTTGTGCTCCAGCCTGTCGAGCAGCCAGCAGAAGGCGTGCTCGCTGTCGGTGTCGCCCACCGGACGGTGCCGCCCCGTGGGCAGCCTCTTGTAACCGGTCAACTGGCCATTGTGGGCAAAGGTCCAGTAACGGCCCCACAGTTCTCGGGTAAAGGGGTGGGTGTTTTCCAGGGAGACACACCCCCGGTTCGCCTGCCGGATATGGCTGACCACGGCACGGCTCTTGATGGGCAGTGCCTGGACCAGCTTGGCGATGGGAGACTGGGCGCTGGGTTCGGGATCCTTGAAGGTGCGAAAACCCCGCCCCTCATAGAAGGTGATCCCCCAGCCATCCTTGTGGGGACCGGTCTTGCCGCCCCGCAGCATCAGCCCGGTAAAGCTGAAGCAGATGTCGGTCGGCACATTGGCACTCATGCCGAGCAGTTCGCACATATACCATCCACTCCCTGAATGTCTTGACTCTGGTTTCGTCAATCAACCGTCACGGCTGGTCGAGAGGGCCGGTATGGTCACCCATCACCCCCTCTCAATCCCGGATCGTTGATTACTTGGCCATCTCTTTTTCAACCAGCTGGATCAGGATGTGGATCACCTTGATGTGCACTTCCTGGATGCGGTCGGCATAACCGAAGTGCGGCACACGGATCTCCACATCGGCCAGACCAGCCATCTTGCCGCCGTCCTTGCCGGTCAGGGCAATCACCTTCATCCCTTTGGCACGGGCCGCCTCGATGGCTTTGAGGATGTTGCCGGAGTTGCCGCTGGTGGAGATGCCGAGCAGCACGTCACCACGGCGGCCGACGGCCTCCACATAGCGAGAGAAGACATAGTCATAGCCAAAGTCGTTGGAGACGCAGGAGAGGTGGCTGGGATCGGAGATGGCGATGCCGGCATAGCCTGGGCGGTTCTCGCGATAACGACCGGTCAGCTCCTCGGCAAAGTGCATGGCATCGCAGTGGGAGCCGCCGTTGCCGCAGGAGAGTACCTTGCCTTCCTGCTTGAAGGAGTCGGCGAGCAACCTGGCCGCCGCCTCGATGTTTTTCAGATTTTGCTCATCTGCCAGGAACGCCTGAAGCACGCTGGCAGCCTCGGTCAACTCGTTGCGGATCAGTTCTTGGTACATGGTTCTTGAAATCTCGTCGTCCAACATAGGGTGGCGGCATTGTCGCACAAGCCAGTCCAATCGTCGCCCCCCGCCCGCCAAGATGGGGCGGGCAGCGCGTTATGCCGATCACAGAGCCAAGGTAACAGGCTTGTAAACAGCTTGATAAGTTTGTGCGTATGAATTACAACAGGGGCCATATCCAACAGGTCAGACCTCTGGATCAGTTAACGCCAATTTCCCAACCTCGGCAATTCATGCAAGGAGCAAACAATGACGACGACCCTCACTCTGCTCGGGGTGATCCTGGTGATCGGCGCCATGGCCTATCGCCGTGCGTCCCTGTTCACCGCCACGCTTGCCACGGCCGCCGCCCTGGTCGCCGGCACCTTCTATGGCCATGTGCCCCTGTTGGTGTGGGCGCTGTTCGCGGTGATAGCCCTGCCCCTCAATCTGGTGGAGTTTCGCCGCAACCAGCTGACCAAGCCGCTGTTCAAGATCTACAAGTCCATCATGCCGGAGATGTCCCGAACCGAGAAGGAAGCCATCGAAGCGGGGACGACCTGGTGGGAAGCGGATCTGTTTGCCGGCAACCCGGACTGGAAGAAGCTGCACGCCATTCCGGTCAGCACGCTGTCTGCCGAAGAGCAGGCCTTCATGGACGGTCCGGTTGAAGAAGTGTGCCGCATGGTCAACGACTGGGAAGTGACCCACGAGCGTGCCGATCTCTCTCCCGAGGTGTGGCAATACCTGAAGGACAACAAGTTCTTCGCCATGATCATCAAAAAGAAATATGGCGGGCTGGAGTTCTCCGCCTACGCCCAGTCCTGCGTGCTGCAAAAGCTGTGCGGCGCCAGCGCCGTGCTCGCCTCCACCGTCGGCGTGCCCAACTCCTTAGGGCCGGGTGAGCTGCTGCAACACTACGGTACTGACGAGCAGAAGGATTACTATCTACCCCGTCTGGCTGTCGGCAAGGAGATCCCCTGTTTCGCCCTGACCAGCCCGGAAGCGGGTTCTGATGCGGGCTCGATTCCCGACTTCGGCATCATCTGCAAAGGCGAGTGGGAAGGGGAAGAGGTGCTCGGCATGCGCCTGACCTGGAACAAGCGCTACATTACCCTGGCTCCCATCGCCACCGTACTCGGCCTCGCCTTCAAGCTGCGTGACCCTGACCACCTGCTGGGTGAGGAAGAAGAGCTCGGCATCACCTGCGCCCTCATTCCGACCCACATCAAGGGGGTCGACATCGGCCGTCGCCACTTCCCGCTCAACGTGCCGTTCCAGAACGGCCCGACCCGCGGCAAGGACGTGTTTGTACCGCTCGACTTCATCATCGGCGGTCCGGCCATGGCCGGTCAGGGCTGGCGCATGCTGGTGGAGTGTCTCTCCGTCGGCCGCGGCATCACCCTGCCCTCCAACAGCACGGGCGGCGTCAAGATGCTGGCCCTGGCCACCGGAGCCTACAGCCGCATCCGTCGCCAGTTCAAGCTGCCGATTGGCAAGATGGAAGGGATTGAAGAGCCGCTGGCACGCCTGGGTGGCAACGCCTACATCATGGGCGCCGCCGCCAAACTGACGGTCACCGGCATCGATCTCGGTGAAAAACCCTCGGTCATCTCCGCCATCGTCAAGTACCACCTCACCGACCGCGCCCAGAAGTGCATCATTGATGCCATGGACATCCATGGCGGCAAGGCCATCTGCATGGGGCCGAACAACTATCTGGCCCGTGGCTATCAGGGGGCCCCCATCGCGGTGACCGTCGAGGGAGCCAATATCCTGACCCGCAGCATGATCATTTACGGTCAGGGAGCCATCCGTTGCCACCCCTACGTGTTGCCGGAGATGCTGGCAGCCAGCCACCCCGACAAAGAGCAGGCGCTGAAAGATTTCGACAAGGCGATGTTCAGCCACGTGGGCTTTGCCATCAGCAACCTGGTGCGCAGCTTCTGGCTGGGGCTGACCGGTGCCCGCTTCGCCGCAGCGCCCTACAAGGATCAGACCAAGGGCTACTATCAGCAGCTCTCTCGCCTCTCCGCCAACCTTGCCTTCCTGTCAGACATGGCGATGGGCACCCTGGGTGGCGAGCTCAAGCGCAAAGAGCGGGTCTCTGCCCGCCTCGGCGACGTGCTGAGCCAGCTCTATCTGGCCTCCAGCGCCCTCAAGCGCTATCAGGATGAAGGACGCCAGCAGGCCGACCTGCCGCTGCTGCACTGGGCACTGCAAGACGCCCTGTTCAAGGCTCAGGAAGCGATCGACGAGTTGCTGCGCAACTTCCCGAATCGCTGGATTGGTCTAGCCCTGCGCGCCATCGTGCTACCCCTTGGTCGCGACCTGAAGCGTCCCTCCGACAAGCTCGACAGCCAGGTGGCCCGCCTGCTCCAGGTGCCAAGTGCCACGCGCAGCCGTCTGGCCGAGGGTCAATATCTGACGCGCGAGGAGGGCAACCCCTTCGGGCTGCTGGAACAGGCGCTGGACGATGTGCTGACCGCAGAGCCGCTGTTTGACAAGGTGTGCAAAGCCGAAGGGAGCAAACGCCCCTTCACCCAGCTCGACAAGGTGGCAGAGGCGGGCCTGAGCCTCGGTGTCATCAACCAGGCCGAAGCGGATCTGCTGCGGCGCGCCGAGGAGAGTCGTCTTCGCACCATCAACGTCGATGACTTCGATCCCGTCGACCTGGTGGCCAACAAGGCACTGTTTGAAGCCTCCGCCTATCACAGGGCAGCTTGATGCCTCTGATGCCAGAACGCCTCCCTTGTGGAGGCGTTTTTCATGAAAGGGCGGGTGGATGGCATTCGATACGAAGAAAGAGAAACCGACTGGATCATATTTTGGATATCAATCCGTTTCCTATATTGAATGAAGCAGTTAAGGTAAGCACAGGATCACACACAGGATTGCATAATGGATGATCAAATCCTGATTATTGATGATGAAGATCTTCCCCAATCAGCACCGCGTCCCGCCGGCTGGAAGGTGATGATAGTGGACGATGAACCCGAAGTGCATCGCATCACCAAAATCACCCTGAACAAGTTTGAATTCGACGGCAAGCCGATCGATTTTCTGCACGCCTACTCTGCGGCTGAAGCCAAAGCCTTGCTCGCCCTCACCCCGGATGTCGCCCTGCTGCTGCTCGACGTCGTCATGGAGGTCGATCATGCCGGTCTCGAGGTGGTCAAGTTCGTGCGCGACGAGCTGCAAAACAAGATGGTGCGCATCGTGCTGCGAACCGGTCAGCCCGGCCAGGCCCCGGAAGATGACGTGGTGACCAACTACGACATCAACGACTACAAGGACAAGACCGAGCTCACCTCCCAGAAACTGCGCACCCTGCTGCGCGCCAGCCTGCGCTCTTACCGGGACATCCGAACCCTTGAGAGCAATCGACAGGGGCTGGAAAAGGTCATCGAGGCGTCCAAGGGGATCTTCGAGCAGCGTGCCCTGCGCCAGTTCGTCGAAGGAGCCCAGACCCAGCTCAGTGCCCTGCTCAATCTGGAAGAGTCCCAGATTTACGATGTGAAGCACCTGGCGTATGAGGTGCGGGATCAGGTGCTCGAGCCTCTGCTCAGCGATGGTCCCATGCTGCGCCTCGTCGATGCGCCGGAGATCCTGCGCTGTGCCATGGCCAAGGGAGCCAATGTCTACGATGGCAACCAGATGGTGCTCTATTGCCAGAATGCCCGCCATCACCTGCTGTTCCACATCGAGACCACTCGCCCGCTCAGCCAGATGGATACCGGGCTGCTCAGCCTGTTCACCGAAAACATCATAGTGGCGCTGGAGAATATCCGGCTCAACGAGGTGATCGGTGACAACCAGCGAGAGATCATCTATCGCATCGGCGAACTGGTGGAGAGCCGCTCGAAAGAGTCCGGCTTGCACGTCAAGCGGGTGGCCCTCTACACCGAGCTGTTCTGCAAGCTGCTCGGCATGAATGAGGACAGGTGCGAGCTCATCAAGCGGGCCTCTCCCCTGCACGACATCGGCAAGGTGGGGATCCCGGACGCCATCTTGCACAAACCGGGCAAACTCACTCCCGAGGAGTGGGAGATCATGAAAACCCACGCCCAGCTTGGGCAGGACATGCTCTCCGGCAGTGACCTGGCCCTGTTCCAGATAGGCGCCACCATCGCGGGCAACCATCACGAGAAGTGGAATGGCAGCGGCTATCCCCGCGGGTTGAAGGGAGAGGACATTCCGCTGGAAGGACGCATCGTCGCCCTGGCGGATGTGTTCGATGCCCTGGGCTCGGATCGTTGCTACAAGCAGGCCTGGCCGCTGGATCAGGTGCTGGCGCTGATCAAGGAGGAGAAAGGAGAGCACTTCGACCCCCTCCTGGTGGACCTGATGCTGGCCAATCTGGAGAAGTTCCTCGATATTCGCGAGCAGTACAAAGACATCTATATCGGCGCTCACTGATATCGGGTTCACCCCATCCACTTGCCACCATGAAGAAGCCGCCCATTGGGCGGCTTCTTTGCAATGTGCGCGGAATTATTGCTCCGGCAGATTGAGATCCAGTTTGGGGGTTGCTGGCGTCTCTTCAAGTTGCGCCTTCTGCGCCGCCATCGCCTTGTGCAGGGTGCGGCGCTTTTGCAGCAGAATGAAACCACCGGCCCCCAGCAAGAGCAGCAACACGCCACCTCCCCCCAGCGCCCAGGGCAGCCAGACCGGACTCTCCCGCTCCTCGAACCGGTCGGGGGTGGCGGCGGATGCGGGCATGGCCGCAGAGGGTGCGGGAGGGGGGGGAGGCGGTGCTATGGTGAACGACTTGGCCGGCAATTGCAGTTGCACCTCGCGACCGAGCCGGGTTGTTCCAAAGAGGGTGGCCTCCACCTTGTACTGCCCTGCCGCCTTGAGGGCGGAGAGATCCACGCCAAAACGCGGCGCTGTCGCCACCTCGTTGAACGTCATGCTACTGCCCCCGCCGTCGATGGCCTTGCCCTGGATGACCACGGAGGCGGGATCCAGTTCATCCACATCGATGACCAGGGAGAGCTTGGCTCCCCCCTCCCCGGAGGGGGGATTCAGGGAATAGCTGACCGGCCAGGGGTAGAGCAGCACCTGCTGTGACTGGGCTCGTGAGAAGACCTCATTGCCGGTGCTGAAGAGGGCTCGGTATTTTCCCGCAGGGACGTCCAGTACCGCCTCGGCGGTCAAGATACCGTCCCCCGGCACTTCGTCCACCCCCTTGCCATCATCCATGTAGCGTCCCAGGGTCTCCTCGAACACGGGATCGCCGCTCTGGCTGGCATCGTTGAACTGCTGCAGCTTGACGGTCATGCCCAGATCGGTGAGGTAGTAACCCGCCCCAGGCGCCGCGCCATCGATCAGCAGACGGGATTGCAGTTTGACCCGCTCACCCTGATAGAGGCGGGCCGGCAGCGGCTCGCTCTCGACCTGGATGTCGGTGAGCAGGCGCACCCGATTGTCGGGGTCCACCTCCCCGATCGCCTGCCAGGGGCCGGGCATGGGGTCGCGGATGGTGATGAGATCCTGATCCTTGAGGGGCAACCAGCCCACGTCGGGCGGCTTGACCTTGCCCACATAGAGCTTGCTGCCATCGGGTCGCACCAGGATCACCGAGGGCGTCCCCGGCTTGCGCTTGATGATGAAGGTGATCTCCTTCACGCCGTAATCGATGCGAAAGCGGTTGTCGAGCAGAGGAATGTCGGAAGGCGCAAACACCTCGTTGGCCGCGGCCGGGAGGGAGGCCAACAGCAGCAGCCCCCAAAGCGATCTCATTGCCGCCACAGGCAGGCACCTCCTTTTTTCTGTACCAGATCCAGCCTCGCTTCATGGACAGCCGCCACCTCGTCGCTCGCGCGCACCACCCTGAGCAGCGGGCGATTGCTCTCCAGACGACGAATGCCGGTATCCTGGCTGGTCTCGCTCTCGCTGGTTTCACTCGCCAGATTGAGTTTGGTCTGGCCACCCGTCATCAGGAGGTAGACGTCCGCCAGGATCTCCGCATCGAGCAAGGCGCCGTGCAGGGTACGGTGAGAGTTGTCGATGCCGTAGCGATCGCACAACACGTCCAGGTTGTTGCGCTTGCCCGGGAAGAGATCCCGCGCCATTGCCAGGGTATCCGTGATGCCGCAGATATCCGCCGTTTTGAAGTTCAGACCGAGCTTGCTGAACTCATAGTCCATGAAGCTCACGTCAAAGGGGGCGTTGTGGGCGATGAGCTCGGCGCCGCGAATGAACTCGATGAAATCGTCCGCTATCTGGCTAAAAGAGGGCTTGTCCGCCAGGAAGGCATCCGTGATGCCGTGCACGGCGATGGCCTCGGGGTCTACCAGCCGATCCGGCTTGATGTAGACGTGGAAATGGTTGCCGGTGAGTTTGCGGTTGATCACCTCCACACAGCCGATCTCGATGATGCGGTGCCCAAGATAGACAGGGCCGCCCGCGGTGTTCATGCCGGTGGTTTCGGTATCCAGAATGATCTGGCGATGCAGTTGGGGTGTGCTCATGATCAAATCCATGTCAAACTTCGGTTTTACTCGCTAGTTTACCCCAAGCCTCTCGCTAAAACAGATTGATTGCTCATGTTGAAACAGATTGATTTATTCACGGATGGCTCCTGCTTAGGCAACCCGGGCCCCGGCGGCTATGGTGCCGTCATGGTCTATGGCAAGCATCGCAAGGAGATCTCCGCCGGTTTTCGATTGACCACCAATAACCGGATGGAGCTGATGGCTGCCATCATGGGGCTGCGGACCCTGAACGAACCCTGCCAGGTGCGGCTCACCACCGACAGCCAGTATGTGCGCCAGGGGATCACCCAATGGATCATCGGCTGGAAGAAGAAGGGCTGGATGACCGCCAACCGTCAGCCGGTCAAGAACGTCGATCTCTGGCAGGCCCTTGATGCGGAAGTGGCCCGTCACCAGATCGAATGGCTCTGGGTGAAAGGACACTCGGGCCACCCGGAAAACGAACGCTGTGACGAGCTTGCCCGTGAGGCCGCCAGCGGCAAGCAGCTTGCCGAAGACAGCGGCTACCAGCCCTGATGCCCGCT
>NZ_CAWMFQ010000277.1:50393-63518 GCF_963866995.1 Aeromonas sp. ZOR0002
CCGCTTGCGGGCGGCAATCACGTAAACAGACGCCAGGGAGCGGCAATAGTCCCGCCCCAGACTCTCCCGCCACCAGCCGATCTTGCTCTGCCTGCCCATGAAGGAGAAACCGAACCGCTCGTCGAACATCACCTCGCAGCCGAGCAGTTGCAGCCAGTCGGTCACCCGTGCGGGCGTGAACATGCGGGCAGACCAGGGCAGATGCCGCCGCATGAAGGGCAGATAGTGACCCAGCCCCACCAGGCTGAGCGGGTTGTAACCGCTGACAATGAGCCAGCCATCGTCGGTCAGCACCCGTTCTGCCTCCCGCAGCACCTGATGAGGATCCGGCGAGAAATCGAGGCAGTGAGCCAGCAGGCAGGCATCCACGCTCCCCGATCGCACCGGCAAGGCGAGCGGATCCCCCTGGATGTCCAGCAAGCGTCCGCCGGGGGCGACACCGATTTGATGGCGAATGGTGGAACAGCCGCAGGAGAGTTCGGCGCTCAGGGCACCTATCTTGAGCAAGTGATAGCCAAAGAGGTGGGGGCACCAGTTGTCGAGGCGCTCCTGAAGCTCGGCGGCCACCCAGTCCCCCATGGGCAGTGCGGACCAACTGGTCGGAAGCGCGATCTGTTGTTCGGTACGTGCCAGCTGCATAATGGGACCAACTCGGGGGCGAATGCCATCCAGTTATATAAGATCCCTTCCTTAAAGAGAACACAAGAGACCTCGCCCCATGTATACCGTCATCACAGTTCCCGCCTTCAGCGACAACTACATCTGGTTGATCCGTTATGAAAATCACTGCCTGGTCGTCGATCCGGGCGAGGCCGCTCCCGTGCTGGAACGGCTGGCTGCGCTGGATCTGGTGCTGGATGCCATCCTCCTGACCCATCACCACCGCGATCACGTCGGGGGCGTATCCGAGCTGCTGCAACACTTCCCCCACGCTCGCCTCTATGGTCCCAAGCATGACCCCATGCCGGACCATCACGGCCAGTGGCTCGACGACGGGGATCAGATCAACTGGCATGGCCTGAGTCTGGATGTCCTCCATGTGCCCGGTCATACCCTGGGGCACATCGCCTATTACGGCCAGGGCATGCTGTTTTGTGGCGATACCCTCTTCAGCGCCGGTTGCGGCCGTCTGTTCGAAGGTACCCCGGCACAGATGCACACTTCCCTGCAACGGCTCGCGGCACTGCCCGATGAGACCCTCCTTTATTGTGCCCATGAGTACACCCTCTCCAACCTGCGTTTCGCCCATGCGGTCGAGCCCGACAACCTGGCGATCCAGCGGCAGATCGGCGTGATCAGCAAACTGCGTCAGCAGGGCCTCCCGAGTCTCCCCTCCCGGCTGGGAGATGAGCGGAATTTCAATGTTTTTCTGCGCTGCGAGCAGGACTCGGTAAAATTTTCTGCTGAGAAATACGCCCTTAAATGCTTGGAAAATCCAGAGGATACCTTCGCTGTTCTGCGGGCCTGGAAGGACGTTTTTTGAACAAACCTTGATCAGGGGGGCATTGCCCCTTATGATGCGAGCTGTTTTTCCACAGATGACCTGAGCGAGATGAAGCTACGAACGGCCTTATTGGCAGCGCTGTTTCTCAGCGGCTGTCAAAACCTGAGCCATCAGGATGACCGGGCGGTAACGGCAATCGAGCCGATCAAATCCCCCCAAGTCAGCAAGAAAACGTACAAAAAACACTCTTCGCGGATGCTGTTCGGCGACGAACAGATAGAAGAGCTGGATGACACTGATAACCTGTGGGTGCGTATCAGCGATGATATGCAGCTGGACTCGCACGATAATGCCCGGGTTCGCCAACAGCGTGATTGGTTGTTGCGCAATGATAAGCATATGGCGACCATTGCCAGCCGGGCTGAGCCCTACCTGTATCTGATGGTAGAGGAAATCGAACGGCGTGAGCTGCCAATGGAGCTTATTACCATCCCCATGATCGAGAGCATGTTCGATCCCAATGCCCGCTCCCGCAGCAATGCGGTCGGTCTTTGGCAGTTCGTTCCTGCAACCGGCAAGAATTTCGGCCTGCGCCACGACAACTGGTACGACGGTCGACGCGATGTCCTGGCATCCACCAATGCCGCACTGGATTACCTGGAGTACCTGAACCGGTTCTTCGACGGTGACTGGCTGCAGACCCTGGCCGCTTACAATGCCGGTGAAGGTCGGGTGCGCAACGCCATCACCCGCAACGAGCGGGCTGGTCGTCCGACCGACTACTGGTCGCTGGACCTGCCCCGCGAAACCCGGATGTATGTGCCCAAGATCCTGGCCATGGCCGACATGATCCGCAATGCGGACAAATACAATGTCACCCTGCCGGTGCTGGCCAACAAGCCGCAATTGAGAACCATCAATACCGGTGGCCAGATTGATTTGAACGTGGCCGCCCAGCTGGCTGGCGTTTCCGCCTCCCAGCTCAAGGCGCTCAATCCTGCGCTCAAGCGTGGCATGACCTCGCCGCAGGGCCCTTACAACCTGCTGGTCCCCGTCGAGTACGCCGACACCCTGGAGCTGGCCCTGGCCGATCTGCCCCAGCGTGAACGTACCCGTGGCGTGCGCTCCTATCAGGTCACCAGTGGTGATACCCTGTCACGGATCGCCCAGAATCACGGGGTGACGGTGCAACAGCTCAAGCTGGCCAATAACATGCGTGGCAACAACCTGCGCCGTGGCCAGAGCCTGATCATCCCCAATGGCGGGCGCGCAACCCAGGTTGCCCAGAGCAAGCCGCAGCAGCTCGCCAGCCGCAGTGGTGGCAAGGTGAACTATCAGGTGCGCTCCGGTGACAACCTGTGGAGCATCAGCCAGGCACACGGGGTCACCCACGCCGACCTGGCCAAGTGGAACGGCCTGAACGCCAAGTCGGCCCTCAAGCCTGGCATGAAGCTGGTGGTCTGGCCCAAGCAGGGCAAGAGCAGCAACAAGTCCATGGTCTATCAGGTGCGCCGCGGTGATTCCCTCTCCTCCATCGCAGCCCGCTTCCAGGTCGCCGTCAACGATGTGATGCGCTGGAACCAGCTCGGCAAGAGTGACTATCTCAAGCCAGGTCAGGAGTTGACTCTGTTCGTGAAGAACAACAGCTGATCGCTCGTCGCAATCCAAAAAATACCCCGCTTGATGCGGGGTATTTTTTTGTCTGCATGAACCAGCGGCGACGCCGCTCTCCCCTGAGGGATGACTCAGGGTGTGATGGCCTGGGCCGCAAAGCGCGCCAGAATGGGGTTGTGATCAGAGGCATCGGTAGCCGGTGAACTCACCTCAACAAGATCCAGATTGCGATAGTAGAGGTGATCCAGAGGCCGGCCAAAGGCGGTGCGACGCAGATCAGGTACAGGTATGGCCTCCTGCAGGCCAAGCTCGCCCACCAGCTTGTTCAACCAGAACGCGCGCTTGTCGCTCCAGGTGTTGAAATCGCCACCCAGGATGACCGGCCCCTGGTGGCGATGGATCAACGCAGTCAGATCGTTGAGCTGCTCGCGGAAGGTCGCCATGCCCAGTTCGAAATTGACCGCATGGAGATTCACCACCAGCACGCCGTCAGGATCCCCCTGCAAGGGATAGAGACTGACCAGACCTGACTTGGGGATGCGCAGCAGGGGTTCGGGGGAACGGACGCCACAAACAAACGCCTGCGGCGTTTTCGCCACCGTCATCACGCCAAAGGAGACACCTCCCTGGGTGAAGGCCTGCAACTGCTGCCACTGGAAATCCCCTCTCTGCAGCCAGTCCAGCATCTCGGGCCGGGTCGCCGACTCTTGCAGCAACACCAGATCCTGGGACTTGGCATACTCATCCAGCCCTTCCCGCCAGTTCTTGCGTTGTCCCTTGTAGAGGTTCCAGACGGTGATGCCAAACTCCCTCGGCAAGGCCGTGGAGGCGAGCGCCACCAGAGGTGGTCTGTCACAGCTTGCGCCAGGTATGATACCTGCCGCAGTCACCAGATGATCTTGATCCGGTACCTCGAAGCAACCGACCAGCCCCAACGTCAGCAGGGACGTTCCCAGAATCCGATAACTATTTTTCATTGGCTAACAATCACCTGCCTCTGCAAGACGACATGGCCCTCACACAGGCCACGGTCGCCGACTAGTCTCATTATTCGTGTCCGGCCCGACTCATCCAGAAGGAATTCAACGATGGCGAGACAGCACCAGTACCGCGTGACATTTTACGATCAACAGGGAACCTGTCATCAAGTGGAGCTTTCCACCGTCTATCAAATCAGGCGGGATCCCCAATGTGATCTCTGTCTGTTCGACACCCGGCAGTGCGTGGGGTCGGAAGAGATGCTGGAGCGCATGATACGGCAAAAAACCGGGCTTGAGCAGGAAATATCCATCATCAATGCCCGGCTCATCTGAGCAGACTCAGACCGGGACGGGGCGGGATTTGCCCTGATCGTCGATGGCCACATAGGTGAAGACGCCCTCGGTCACGCAGTACCGCTGGGCTTCGTTCTCCCGCAATACCGGCTTGACCCAGACCTCCAGCTTGAGTCGCATGGAGCTGCGACCAATCTTGAGGCAGCGACCGTAACAGCACACCACGTCACCCACCTTGACCGGGCTGTGGAAGGTCATCCCCTCCACCGAGACGGTACAGATGCGCCCTTTTGCCAGCTCCTTGGCCATGATGCCCCCACCTATATCCATCTGGGACATGATCCACCCGCCGAAGATATCGCCATTGGGGTTGGTATCGGCTGGCATTGCCAGGGTTCTCAGCAACAGCTCCCCATCGGGGTGGCGCTTGGTCTCTTCCATCATTACCGCTCTCTTTATCATGGATGGCGGCATGATAGGGGGCGATCCCCCCCTTGGCAAACCTCAATTGTCCCGGAGCGCGCGCCGTATCTGGTTTGCACGCCAGATGACCGACTCCGGGGCCCGGATGGCGACGACCCGTTCAACCCTTCAAGGCCGCCCCGTCCGCAAACCAGTGGGCCGGATCCGGCCAGCGATAGACGAAACCAAGCTGCTGGCAGATGCGCTGACCTTCGATGGGAGCAAACTCCCCCGTCGGCTCAACGAACTGCGGCGGCACCAGCCCGAGCAGGCGGCTCGCGAAGGGGTAGAGCTGCTCCCGGCGCGGGTGAACGGGGGCACTCAGATTGTAGGCATCCCCATCCTGCCCCCGGGCCAGCATCAGCTCACAGGCGGCCACCACGTCGTCCAGATGCACCAGGTTCACAGCCTGGCCTCCCCCGGCCAGCGTCTTGCCCGCCAGAAAACGGCCGGGGTGACGGTCAGGACCATAGAGTCCGGCCGGGCGCAAGATCATGGCGCAGTCAACATGCCCTTCCAGCACGTCAAGCTCGGCCGCCCGCATCCGCAAGCCTCTGTCATGGGCTGGAGCGGGCGTATCCTCCTCCCCCTGTCCGGCCCCCCAGACCGAAGTCGCGCTGATAAAAAGAACCCTCTGAACACCCGCCTCCCTCGCCTGTCGGCACAGGCTGGCCACGGACGCCGGGTAATCACCGGTCTTGCTGGGGGGCACACAGATCACCAGGTCATGACAGCGAAAAGGCAGTGACCCCATGTCAGGGGTGAGCAACAGCGGCCAGGCAGCAATACTCTCCCCCCGCAGCCGTTCAGCCTTTTCGGCCGTACTGACCGTCACCGCGACAGATTGCCCCTGCTCTTGCAATGCCCTGGCCAGGGGCAAACCCAGCCAGCCGGCGCCCACGATACCCGTCTGATACTCAAATTCGTTCGTCATACCCGGATCCTGACAAAAAAAACGGCCATCCAATGATGACCGTCGAAAGTAACGAAGGAAATAGCCGGATTAACCGGTTACCTCCCACAGCGGGAAAATCGGGAGCGCACGCTCCTAATTCGTGGGCCTATCCTAGTGGCAGCGCGGTCAAAAAGCTTTGAAGCGGATCACAGTTGAAAAGGATTTCTGAAAGCGCTTTCACTGTTTTGCAAAAAAGTCGACCCGCACGGGGCCAACTTCATGACTCAGGCCACAGATTCCCGCCGTACCAGTTCGGCTTCGAATTTGAGCGCCAATCCCTCTACCGGCTTGTGATCCAGCAGCCTCAGGGCCAGCTCAGCGGCACGCTCTCCCATCTCCTCGATGGGGTAACGTACCGTGGTGAGCTTGGGATAGATGTATCGGGCATAGGGGATGTCATCAAAACCGACCACAGAGACCTGCTGGGGGATCTTGTAACCCCGCTCCAGCAGACAGGAGATGGCCCCCGCCACCATGGCATCGTTGAAACCAAGCACAGCGCTGAACTCGACGCCGCGCGCCAGCAGCTCGCTCATGGCCACATAGCCACCTTTTTCATCGGCATAGGCACGGCCGATGAGGGCAGGATCCAGCTCGATACCTGCCCGTTGCAGGGCGAAGCGATAGCCGGCCATCCGCTGCTGACCATCCACAAACTCCTCGTCATCGGAGGTGACGAAGGCAATCTTGCGATGTCCCGCGTCCAGCAGATGCTGGCAAGCCGTGGTGATGCCGGCCTGGTTGTCCAGCCAGACGCAGCGATCCTCGCAGCCTGGCACCTGACGGTTGATGAAGACGATGGGGGTCGTGCCCGACGCCAGCTCGCTGAGCTCTTCGTCAGGCAGCGCCTTGCTGTGCAGGATCAGGGCATCGCACTGGCGCTGCAGCAGCGCCTGGATGGCGTGCCGCTCACGGGTCGCGTCGTGGTTTCCGGACACCACGATGGTGAACTTGTTCGCCTTGTCGACCATGCTTTCGATGCCGCGCATCATCTGGGCGAAGAAGGGGCCGCCACACAGATCCCCCACCAGCACACCGATACAGTTGGAGCGTTTGCTCACCAGGGCCTGGGCGAAGCTGTTTGGACGAAAGCTGAGTTCCTTCATGGCCGCGAGGACAGCCTCGCGCTTCTCGGGCGCCACCTGCGCCGTGTTGTTGATCACTCGAGACACTGTCGAAATGGAGACATTCGCCAGCTGAGACACATCTTTGATCGTTGCCACTCTCGATTCCTTTGTTGGAAAAGCCTGTCAGTGATGATCGGGCATTGTATCGAACCTGACAGACCAAGACGCGGCGCCCGATCACCTGGCAGGTTTCCTTTTGTAACAAAGCTTAAGGGATGATAACCATTCTGGGGCAAGAATGGGAGGCAGCCGCGACAACGACTGCCCCCGAACTCAATAGGCGTGATTCAGCTCGCGTTCCGACATGAAACGCAAGGGCTGCTGCAGCTTGTGTTGATAGATGAGATCGAAAGAGAGCACGTTCTGGACATAGTTGCGCGTCTCCCGATAGGGGATGCTCTCCACCCAGACATCCATCGGCTTGTTGTCGCTCTGCTCGCGCCAGCGCTTGACCCGGCCAGGACCCGCATTGTAGGCCGCCGCCGCCAGGATCCGGTTGCCGTCATACACATCCAGCAGGCGCTTGAGGTAGGCGCTGCCAAGACGAATGTTCATGGCCGGGTCGAACAGTTGCTGCTCGTTGCGATAGGGGACCCCAAGCTTGCCGGCCGTCTCTTTCGCGGTGGCAGGCATCAGCTGCATCAACCCCCTCGCCCCGACCGGTGACTGGGCCAGGGGATAGAGTGCGCTCTCCTGACGGGAGATGGCGTAGAGCAGACTGGTGTTCATGGTGCGCTCTTGTGCCATCTGGGAGAAGGTGCGCTTGAGGGGCAGCGGGAAGCGCAGGTCCAGCGCATCCCAGGCCTCGGCACGGATGCTGGAGAGGATCGCCAGCTCGTGCCAGCCCTGGTTGAGGGCGATGTGGCCAAACTCCAGGCGCTGGGCCACGCTGTTGCGATCCATGTTGTGGATCCACTCAGAGCGGGCCGCCGTGATCTCGTTCATCGCCAGCAGTTCACGCACCCGCAGCAGGAAGGGCCAACGGCGACTGGCACTTTGCCAGTCCGGCACCTTGTGCGCCACGCTCTGGTTCTTCATGCGATAGGGCACACCGGTGCGCTGGGCCGCCATGAAGCCGTAGAAGCCGCGCAGGTTCGCAGTCTCGAGATAGAGGTCCCGCGCCGGTTTCTGCCGCCCCTGTTTCTCCAGCGAGCGCGCCATCCAGTAACGCCAGCGATCCTCTTTTTGCAGCCCCATGGGCATCCGCTTGACCCACCCTTCGAGGCCGCGCCAATCCTGCTCCCAGATGGCAAGACGGGCCCGCAGCTCCACCAGCTCCGGATCCTTGAGCCGCACCAGGGCCGTATCCAGCCAGGCACGCTGGTCAGAAGAGCGGTCCAACAACAGGCGGCGGGCGGCCGCCTTCTCCACCCGATTCACCTCGGCATGGTTCAGGCCGAAGCGACGGGTCATCTCCCCCAGCTGGCGCAGAACCGCGTCGGGCTCCTGATTGGCGTAGCGGGCCAGCCCCAGGGAGAGCAGATGGCGCGACGGGGGCGCCGCCGTGAAGTTGGCCGGATTCATCGCCCGCACGGGTTGGTCATACAGGGCGATCATCTGATCGCCATACCCCTTCATGCCGCTGCCGAGCTGGGCACCGAGGTGGCGAATGAGGTTGGGGTTCTGGGCCTCGAAAGCCAGGTTCATGCGCTCCCAGATCTTCTCCTGAGTACGCAGACCCGCCTGCTGCCAGAGCTGGAACAGGGGATCGCAGGCATCGGGCCTGGATTGACCGCTCAACCAGAGCTTGCCTGCCTCCTGCAGGGCTTCACTCTGGTGCCCCGTGTAGTAGCGGGCCTGATAGTGCTGACAGAGCAGATCGGTGGAGCTTGGCTTGGCCGGATAGAAGCGCAGGAACTGGGACCACTGCTGGCTCTGGGCAAGATAGGTGAGATAGCTGCGCTCGAGCCGGTTGGACTGGGGGGTGTCCCCGTGCTGGCGGATGAAGCGGGTCACATCGTTGTAGTCTGCCGCCCCGGGACGGAACGCAAGCTGGTAGTAATCCAGATAGGGCAACAGCGGATAGTGGATCAGGCGTGCCCGAAGCTGGCTGAATTTGACCTGATCATTGGCACGCACGGCCTCATGGGCCTGGCGATAGAGAGACTGCTCCATGGTCTGCGCGAAGGCAGGAGCCAACAGCCCCGGCATCCAGAGCGCAGACAAGATGATTCCCTGCACGACTTTCACGAATGGCATTCTCCCCTTGAAGACATAACCACCGCCAAAGTGCGGTGGTGACATACCTTCATTCTACCCGCTAAGCACAGGGGCTACGCCACACTATTTTTATCGGTGCAGACGGGGCGATCACCGCGTACCTGGCGGCTGACATAGCGTTCAAGGTAGGGAACAGGAAGCGGCTTGGAGGCGAGGTATCCCTGGAAGAAATGGCAGCCCTGTGCCTGCAGAAACTCCAGTTGCTGGCGGGACTCCACCCCCTCCGCCGTCACGTTGAACCCCATGTGGCGGGCCATGGCGATCACGGCCTCGACGATGGCCATGTTGTCACCATCCTTGGGAATGTCCTGGATGAAAGAGCGGTCGATCTTGAGCTCGTCAGCCGGCAGCCGCTTGAGGTAGCTCAGGGAAGAGTACCCCGCCCCGAAGTCGTCGATGGCAAAGCTGATGCCCAGGGTCTTGAGTTCCGCCATCTTGCTGATGGTGTCTTCCGCATGACCCAGCACCACCGACTCGGTGATCTCCAGGTTGAGGCTGGCGGGATCCATGCCGGTGGCCGCCAGCACGTCGTGAATGCGATCGACAAAGTCGGGAGCATGGAACTGTTTGGCGCTCACGTTGACCGACAGCTGGGGGACGTGGATCCCGCTCTCCTCCCAGGAGACGTACTGGGTACAGGCTTCGTGCAATACCCAGTTGCCGATGTCGACAATGAGATCCGTTTCCTCGGCAATGGGGATGAACTCAGCAGGCGACACCAGGGCACGCCCGGGGGGTTGCCAGCGGATCAGCGCCTCGACACCGATGATCTCCCCCCCCGCCACCATGTGCTGGGGCTGGTAGTGGAGAGTCAGCTCCCCATTGTCGAGGGCACTGCGCAGCTCGTTGTGAATGTGCAGACGCCGGTCGGCCTGCAACTGCATGGAGGCATCAAAGAAGCGCCGGGTCTTGCGGCCCGCCGATTTCGCCTGATACATGGCGGTGTCAGCCTGCTTGAGCAGATCCCCCGCCTCCTGCTCCCGACCGGGGAAGAGGGTGATGCCGACACTGGCGCCGATGTGCAGCACCTGGCCTCTGAAATCATAGGGGGCGGCGATCTCCCCGATGAGCCGCTCCGCGATGAGGTCGGCCTGCATCTCCGCCTGGGGCGGGCTGATGGAGAGCGCTGGCAGCAACAACACGAACTCGTCACCGCCGAGACGGGCCAGACAATCCCCCTGGCGCACCAGCCGCTTGAGACGGCTGGCCACCTCCTTGAGCAGCCAGTCGCCGGTGGCGTGCCCCAGGGAATCATTGATGGTCTTGAAGTGGTCGAGATCGATGAACAGCAGGGCCCCGATGAGGTGACTGCGATTTGCATCGGTGAACGCCTGGGTCAGGGTTTCGTGCAGCTGACGGCGATTGGGCAGGCCGGTCAGCTCGTCATAGAAGGCAAGATCCTGGATGCGGCGCTCCGCCGCCTTGCGCTCGGAAATATCTTCGAAGAAGATGACATAGTGGCTGATCCCCCCCTTTTCATCCTGCACCGGCGTGACGATCTCCCACTGGGGATAGGCGTGACCGTCGGCGTGCAGGCGCAGGGTTTCCCCCTGCCAGCGATCCAGGGCGTTGAGCTCGTAACCCAGCCCTCCCAGCCCCGACCAGAGATCGTTGCCAAGATGCAGACCAATCACCCCCTGGTTGTCAAAGCCGGTGATCTGGCTGAAGGCGTAATTGACCCGCAGGATCTTGAACTCGGGATCCGTGATGATGATCCCTTCGTGAGTTTCAAAGGCCACCGCAGACAGCCGCATCAAGGCATCGCTCTGCAGGCGCTCCAGCTCGGCCACCATGCGCACCGAGAAGATGGTCAGGACGGAGTCCAGATCCGTGGTCCGGGTCTGGCTCGGGAACAGCAGGGCAAGATGACCCAGGATCTGACCGTTGCGATCGAGCAGCGGTTGGGCGTAATAGTGCTGGCCCGGGGGCAGGTCGGGATACCCGGTCAGGGGTTCACTCACGGGGACCGCGCTGGAGGCCCCCTGGCGATAGAGCTGTTGGCAGGGCATGTCACAGAGGGCATACTCCTTGACGTCGATGCCGTGGCTCGCCAGCACCCTGAGCCTGTCGAGACCGACCCGCTCCGTCAGCCAGACGGCTGTGGCTCCCAGGATATGGGCCAGCTCGTTGACCAGGGTCTGGCAAAAATCGAGCCCCGTCTTGGCGGAGAGCGCCTGCGCCAGCTTGGCCAGCAAGGGGGCCTGCAACATGGGAAGCGGCGGTGTCACGCCTGCGGGGGAGTCGGCGCGATCCATCTCGCGATGCATCATTTCGAGGGGGGCAAGCCAGCCACAACAGAGCCCCTGTGCAGGCACATACTGACCGTACCAGAGCGCGTGGTGTACCTTGCCGTCCTCATCGCGCAGGTGACCGATGAACTGGCCAGGCTGGCCGGAATCGTGGAGTCTTGCAAGAAAATCGGCGAAACCCGCTTCATCTTCCCGCTCAAGTTGGGTGGCCCAGGGGTGGGTTCCCTCCCCTGCCCAGGGTTCACAAGAGACATGATCAGACAGGCTCCATTGCCCATGCTGCCGATCATAAAACCACATCATCTGGGTGGCTTGCTGCTTCATCTACGACTCCAACCACTACAACCACGTTATCCACCCCGACTCCTGCAGAAAAGCATATCCGTTTGCGCGCATATCTCCACCGGCGCATGGCAATGATTTTGCGATGCGATGAGGCGATGTGGGTGGAGAAAATTCGAGACTATGCGGCAAAAACCAAACATCGGGTCGACACAAGGCGCTGCCGAGGGGGGACAGAAACGATCCTATTTGCTGATACTGCCTGCCTGTTTCACTGAGCTCAAGCGGTTTTTGGCATGAAACGGGAAAAGCTCACAATTTATGGACAGCGGGATTCCCAAGGGGATTTTTCGTGACGCAGATCACATTTTGATTTGGCGACATGGGTAATCTGGAGGTGAAGACACAAGCAAGACGACCCGAAGGGGGCCATTATGAAAATCGAAATGACCAGTAAAATCATCGACATCACCCCAGCCATCCGCGAGCGCATTGAATCCCGTTTTGAAAAGCTCGAGCGTCTTCAGGTGCCTCTTATCACACCCCATGTGATCATCTCCAAAGAGCGTTTGATGTATATCGTCGAAGCCACTATCGGCATTCCCAACGGCAAACTGTTTGCGCAGGCAGAGCACGAGGATCTCTATGCCGCCATCACGGACCTGGGCCAGAAGCTGGAACGCCAGCTCAACCGTCACACGGAAAAACCCATCGCCCGTCGTGCCGCCGGCAAGGAAGTGCCCCAACCGGACGAAGCAGACGCCTGACAAGGTTCACCACTCATAAAGCAAAAGGCGGGTCATCCCGCCTTTTTGCATTCTACCGTGCCGTCACCCCAGCCAGCGCAGCCTGGCATCCACCCCTTGCGCAAGCTCATCGAGCAGCGGCAGCATCATCAGTGGAGCCTCCTCCCTGGGGTCAGCGCCCATAGGTCGGGCCTGCCATCGCTCACGACCCAGTGCCGAGAGGTTGTCGTACACCGCGGGATCCAGCGCGGGCGTTCGGCTCACCAGTGGCGGGGAGCGCAGCGCCAGCCAGAGTCTCACATCCGTCATGCACCCGCCCTGTTGCAGACGCTCGTTGAGGCTGGTGGCATCGCTCTCTTCCACCCCGCCTTGCAGGGACGCCCGGGGCATCAGACCGAAACGGGAGCGCCAATCCAGCTCACCCGACGCAGGCTTGGGCGGGGCATCAAACCAGGGCTGCTCTTCCACCGCATCAGTCAGCAGCGCCAGATGCAGCCTGAAGTCGGCACGGTCCCCCGCACGGAGATCCTGGTTGAGCCGTTGGCCCAACTGGGCCTCATCCACGAGCAAGCGGTCACGAATCGCACTGGGCAGCATGAGATAAATCTTGGAAATGAAGGTTTCATTGCTTATCGGCCATCAACCCGATCCTTTAAGCATTAAAAATCCCGGCAGAGGGGTTCACAAGCGCGACAGATCTGTTAGTATGCGCCTCGCACTTGGGGAGGGGTTCCCGAGCGGCCAAAGGGATC
>NZ_CAWMFQ010000278.1:0-211 GCF_963866995.1 Aeromonas sp. ZOR0002
GCACTTCTCGATGATCATCTTCTGGGCGAAGATCACTTCTTCTACCGGGATCTCGACACCCATGTCGCCACGGGCAACCATGATGCCGTCGGAGACAGCCAGGATCTCGTCGAAGTTGTCCAGGCCTTCCTGGTTTTCGATCTTGGAGATGATCTGGATGTTCTCGCCGCCGTGGGCTTTCAGGTGCTCACGGATTTCCAGCACGTCTTCT
>NZ_CAWMFQ010000279.1:0-2317 GCF_963866995.1 Aeromonas sp. ZOR0002
ACCCGCTCTTTGAGCTCGATCCGGCCGGGGGCCACGACGGGCAGCTTGGCGAGGGCGCGGTTCCAGCGCGGCAGATCCCCGTGCAGGTTGTCGTGCTGCCAGGCGTGCAGCTGGGCGGGCAGGGTGTGCAGCCAGTGGCTCAACCTGTTCTTGGCGATCAGTTGATAAAAATGGGCGAAATCGATCATGGCTTAGTTGGTGTCGCTGGCTTTGATGGCAATCATGGAGCCGAAGTTGAAGCACTGGAACCAGAGGTCCAGGTGGGTGAAGCCGGCGTCCCGCAGGCGCGCCTGATGGACCGCCAGGGTGTCGGTGCGCATCACGTTCTCAAGGGCGGTGCGCTTCTGGCTGATTTCCAGCTCGCTGTAGCCGTTGGCCCGCTTGAAGTCGAGGTGCAAGTCGATGAGCAGCTCGTTGACCTGCTCGTCATCGAAGCGGAACTTCTCGCTCAGGATGAGGATGCCGCCGGGGCGCAGGCCGTCAAATATGCGCGCGATGAGGGCGGCCCGCTTCTCGGGGGCGACGAACTGCAGGGTGAAGTTGAGCACCACCACGGAGGCGTTCTCGATGGGGATGTCGCAGATGTCCGCCTCCACCAGATCCACCGGCACCTCGGACTTGAAGCCCGAGAGGTGAGCGCGGGCCCGCTCGATCATGGGGTGGGAGAGATCCACCGCCGTGATCTGGCAACCGGGCTGGGTGACGTGGCGGCGCATGGCCTGGGTCGCGGCGCCGAGGGAGCAGCCGAGATCGTAGAGGCGGCTCTGGGGCTGGGCGTAGCGGGCGGCCATCATGCCGATGGCGGAGATGATGTTGCTGTAACCGGGCACCGAGCGCTGGATCATGTCGGGGAAGACGTCGACGACCTGCTCGTCAAAGCAGAAGTCTCCCAGACGGGCAATGGGGGCGGCAAAAATCTGATCGTGCATGCTGACGCAACCTGACAGCCGGTGTGGTGGGCGGCTGTTTTATTCAATTGAATCTTGGGTGGACGGGCATCGAAATGGCGTCGTCACCGGTTGACGAACGGGGTGGCTTGCTCCGGGATCCTTCGGGCTGCCCCTGTTCGCAACGGGCCATGGTCCGGGCCCTCAGGGTGCCGGGCTGGGGTGGGCAACGCATTGCCATGCACCCAGGCCCGGGACCTTACTTGGGGCGCTAGTGTAGAGGAAAGGTGGGCGTTTGTCTTGACGCCAACCCCGGTGGGACCACAAAAAAAGCGGCTTTTTTTGGGGACGGAGAAGGGGCGGGGAGGGGGCCGCTCAAAAGGGCAGCACCCCCTGGCGGGCGCGATCGTTTTCTCCCGGCCAGGGGGCCATCTCCTGGCCGAGCAGGCGGCTGATCTGCCGTGCGAGTTCGGGGGCCAGGGCATTGTCGGCGGTGTGAACAAAGAGGTAGAGATCCTTGCCCTCCTGGAGCCATTGTTTCCAATGTGGCAACCATGGTGGCAAAAATGGGTGATTGTCCTCGATTTGAGGCAAACCAATCAGGCGCACCACCGGGGCACCCCCCGTGGCCAGCAGATGGACCGGCAACCTGGGTTTCTTGCCCTGGGCATCGATCATGGCGGCCGTGGTGGCGGGCACCGAGAAGAGCGGGCGGCTGTCGAGCATGATGCGATTGATGCCCCGCGCCATCAGCATCCGGTTGAGGGCCCGTTCCGCCTCCCCCTTGGCGAAGAAATCGGGGTGGCGCACCTCGAGGGCATAGGTGAAATCCTGGGGCAGCCGCGCGAAGAAGGCATCCAGACGGGCCAGCCCCTCTGGCCCGAAGCGGGCGGGCAGTTGCAGCTTGAGCAGCCCCAGCTTGTCATGCAGGGGGGCCAGCAGGCGGATGAAGGCCGTCACCTGTTTGTCCGCGCTCACCAGATCGCTCTGGTGGCTGATCTCCTTGGGAAACTTGAAGCTGAAGCGAAAGTGGTCGGGGACCGCATCGGCCCAGCGCTGCACCGTCTCCGGGGTCGGCGAGGCGTAGAAGGTGGTGTTGCCCTCCACGGAGTTGAACACCCGGGCATAGTCGGCGAGGTGCTCGGCGGGCCTGGCATTCATCCCCAGCAACTGGCCGGGCCAGGCCGGGTGTGACCACTGGGGCAGGCCCAAATAGAGGCTCATGATGGTTCCTGTCGGCAGGTTGGCGCACTTTTGCCCTCCTTTTTGCGCCAGAACAACAAAAAACAGGGTAAAGGGGGCTGCGGGCCATTTTACCCAAATGGAGGTTTTCCTCTATAATGCCAACCCTTTTGTTTGCCACATTGTCGTAATGCGCGCGACCGAGCCCCCGGGTGACGATGATCGCGGCCCGGCAGTGGCCAGACAAC
>NZ_CAWMFQ010000279.1:2341-4240 GCF_963866995.1 Aeromonas sp. ZOR0002
CCCGGTCGGGAGCGGGGGCATGCCTGGGACGGCGGCAAGAATCCGGCTCGGGGAGCCGGATGACCCGAGACAGATTTCAAACCGGGCAAGAAGCAGGATCTGGCCAGCTGTGAGACAGACGGTGCTTGCCAGTCGTGCCCGGCGACCCAGGATGAACCGTCTCTCTACCATTTCGAAGGAAGAAGTCCATGCGCTCTATCTATTGCGGACAGGTCAATGAGGCCCATGCCGGGCAGACCATTACATTGTGCGGTTGGGTCCATCGTCGTCGTGATCTCGGCGGCCTCATCTTTATCGACATGCGCGACCGCGAGGGCATCGTGCAGGTGTTCTTCGATCCGGACAAGCCGGACGCCTTTGCCCTGGCCTCCGAGCTGCGCGGCGAGTTCTGCATCCAGGTGACCGGCGTGGTGCGTACCCGCCCCGACTCCCAGCGCAACAGCGACATGGCCACCGGTGCCATCGAGGTGTTCGCCCACGAGCTCACCATCATCAACCGTGCCGAGCCGCTGCCCCTTGACTTCAACCAGGTCAACAGCGAAGAGGTGAGCCTCAAGTACCGCTACCTGGACCTGCGTCGTCCCGAGATGGCCAAGTACCTGAAGACCCGTGCCAAGGCCAGTGCCTTCGTGCGCCGCTTCATGGACGAGCACGGCTTCCTCGACATCGAGACCCCGATGCTGACCAAGGCGACCCCGGAAGGGGCCCGTGATTACCTGGTGCCGAGCCGCGTGCACAAGGGCAAGTTCTACGCCCTGCCGCAGTCCCCCCAGCTGTTCAAGCAGTTGCTGATGATGTCCGGCTTCGACCGCTACTACCAGATCGTCAAGTGCTTCCGCGACGAAGACCTGCGTGCCGACCGCCAGCCGGAATTCACCCAGATCGACGTGGAGACCTCCTTCATGACCGCGCCCCAGGTGCGTGAAATCATGGAAGAGATGATCCGCAAGCTCTGGCTGCACATCCTGAACGTGGACCTGGGTGACTTCCCCATCATGACCTTCGACGAAGCCATGCGCCGCTTCGGCTCCGACAAGCCGGACCTGCGCCTGCCGATGGAGCTGGTGGACGTGGCAGATCTCTTGACCGAGGTGGAGTTCGCCGTGTTCGCCGGTCCTGCCAAGGATCCGAAAGGCCGTGTGGCGGCCCTGAAGGTACCGGGCGGCGCGGAGCTGTCTCGCAAGCAGATCGACGAGTACACCAAGTTCGTCGGCATCTACGGTGCCAAGGGCCTGGCCTGGATGAAGGTCAACGAAGCCGGGAGCGGCCTCGAAGGGGTGCAGTCCCCGGTGGCCAAGTTCCTCTCTGACGCCATCGTGCGCGAGATCCTGGCCCGCACCGGCGCGATGGATGGCGACATCATCTTCTTCGGCGCCGACTCCAAGAAGGTGGTGTGCGATGCCATGGGCGCCCTGCGCTTGAAGGTGGGCCGCGATCTGGGCCTGGTGGAGAACGTCTGGAAGCCGCTCTGGGTCATCGACTTCCCCATGTTCGAAGAAGATGGCGAAGGCGGCCTGGCGGCCATGCACCACCCCTTCACCGCCCCGAGCAACCTGGGCCCGGCCGAGCTGAAAGCGAATCCGGTGGGCGCTTACGCGAACGCCTACGACATGGTGATCAACGGCTACGAAGTGGGTGGCGGCTCTGTGCGTATCCACAACAGCGAGATGCAGTCCACCGTGTTCGACATCCTGGGGATCACCCCGGACGAGCAGCGTCTGAAGTTCGGCTTCCTGCTGGATGCCCTGAAATACGGCACCCCGCCCCACGCCGGCCTGGCCTTCGGTCTGGACCGCCTCAGCATGCTGCTGACTGGCACCGACAACATCCGGGATGTCATCGCCTTCCCGAAAACCACGGCGGCCGCCTGTCTGATGACAAGCGCCCCGAGCTTTGCCA
>NZ_CAWMFQ010000279.1:4266-7113 GCF_963866995.1 Aeromonas sp. ZOR0002
CCCAACTGGGCGAGCTGGCGATTGCGACCACCGTCAAGGGTGACGAATAAGCCGTTATCGGCAACAAAGGCCGCAGCGATGCGGCCTTTCCCGTTTCCCCCTGGGCGCAACCAGTGTTACTGAAATTTCCAACTATAACGGAGAGTCCCTATGGCAGGTCACAGTAAATGGGCCAACATCAAACACCGCAAGGCGGCGCAAGACGCCAAGCGCGGCAAGATCTTCACCAAGCTGATCCGCGAAATCACCACCTCCGCGCGTCTGGGTGATGCCGATCCTGCCAACAACCCCCGCCTGCGTGCGGCGGTGGCGGCAGCCCTGACCAGCAACATGACCCGCGACACCATCAACCGCGCCATCGCCCGTGGGGCCGGCGGCGGTGACGGCGAGCAGCTCGAGACCATCGTGTACGAAGGGTACGGCCCGGCCGGTTCCGCCGTCATGGTGGAGTGCCTGACCGACAACCGCAACCGTACCGTGGCCGAAGTGCGTCACGCCTTCAGCAAGTGCGGCGGCAACCTGGGGACCGACGGCTCCGTGGCCTATCTGTTCACCAAGAAGGGGGTGCTGACCTTCGTGGGCGCCGATGAAGACGCCCTGATGGACGCCGCGCTGGAAGCCGGTGCCGACGACGTGGTGACCGAAGAAGATGGCACCATCGAGGTCTACACCACTCCGAACGACTTCGGCACCGTGCTGGACGGTCTGGAAGCCGCCGGCTTCAAGCCCGAGAGCGCCGAAGTGACCATGATCCCCTCCACCGAGGCGGAACTGGATGCCGAGACCGCGCCCAAGCTGATGCGCCTCATCGACATGCTGGAAGATCTGGACGACGTGCAGGAGGTGTACCACAACGGCTCCATCTCCGACGAGATTGCCGCGACCCTGTAATTGCCTCTCGGGAACGCTGTGAGACCCAGGGCAAGGGGAGGGCGACCACAACGGTCCTCTCCCCCGGCTCCGACGAGATCGCCGGCCGCTCGCGACCCTGTTCAGGTTCGCGAACATACAGGTGCGACACCTTGTTCACCTTCGCAAAAACGGCAGCCCGGGCTGCCGTTTTTTTATGTGCCAGACCGCGCACCTCCCCTTGTGGTTCGATTTCCTCTCTTAATGTTCGCTTAAGTTTGCCGTCCTAGGATGACCCCGTATCTGGACCTCCCTGGCTCTTTTCCTGTTTTTCAGGGCCGAGTGTCGGGATGGTCACCACGAAGCCTGCTGGCAGGTTGTTAGTTCCACTGGTTTGTCGGAGTCTCTCTATGCGTCTCACTCTGGGAGTGATGAAGGTCAATCTGTTGCTGGTGCTGCTGTTTGCACTGGTCTTCAACTGGCCCATTTTCCTGCACTTTTATCGCATCCTCACCGCCCTTGAACACGTCAAGGCGGGGTTTGTCCTCTCCATACCCCTGGTGCTGGTGGCGGCCCTCAACGCGGTGTTCCTGCCCTTTACCTTCCGTTATCTGCTCAAGCCCTTTTTCGCATTGCTCATCCTGACCGGCTCCCTGGTCAGCTACGCCATGCTCAAGTACGGGGTGATCTTCGACATGGGCATGATGCAGAACATCATCGAGACCAACAGCGGGGAGGCGGGCTCCTACCTCAACGGTTCCGTGGTGCTCTGGTTCCTGCTGACCGGCCTGTTGCCGGTGCTGGTACTGCTGTGGGTGAAGATTGAGTATCCCCGTCCCTGGTACAAGGGACTGGGTCTGCGCCTCGGCTCCATCGCCCTCTCCTTGCTGTTTCTGGTGGGGGCTGCCGCCCTCTATTACCAGGATTACGCCTCGGTCGGGCGCAACAACAAGTCCCTCGGCAAGGAGATAGTGCCCGCCAACTATGTGCACGGGCTCTACAAGTACGCCCGGGATGTGGTCTTCGCCACTCCCATTCCCTACCAGCAGATCGGCACCGATGCCAGGGTGATCGGCCAGCATGAGAAGCCGACCCTGATGTTCCTGGTGGTGGGGGAGACGGCCCGCAGCCAGAACTACTCCCTCAACGGCTACAAGAAGGAAACCAACGGCTTCACCGAGAAGGAGGCCAATGTGGTCTCGTTCAGGAACGTGCGCTCCTGCGGCACCGCCACAGCGCTCTCCGTGCCATGCATGTTCTCGAACATGACCCGGCGCGGCTATGACGAGGCCAAGGCCCAGTCCCAGGATGGCTTGCTGGACGTGCTGCAACATGCCGGGATCTCGGTGCTCTGGAAGGAAAACGACGGCGGCTGCAAGGGGGTGTGCAAAAACGTTCCCACCATCGAGATTGAGCCCAAGGCATTCCCCGCATACTGCTCCGGCAATGCCTGTCATGACGAGGTGCTGTTGCAGGGGCTGGATCAGCAGATCGCCGACATGCAGGGCAAGCAGGGCAGCAAGCTGGTGGCCTTCCACCTGATGGGCAGCCACGGTCCGACCTACTATCGCCGCTACCCGGCCGCCGATCGCGTCTTCCTGCCGGACTGCCCGCGCAGCGACATCGAGAACTGCAGCAACGAAGAGCTGGTGAACACCTATGACAACACCATCCGCTACACCGACAAGGTGCTTGCCCAGCTCATCGACAAGCTCAAGAGCCTGGAGAGCCAGTACAACGTGGGGCTGGTCTATCTGTCGGATCACGGTGAATCCCTCGGCGCCATGGGGCTCTATCTGCACGGCACCCCCTACAAGTTCGCACCGGACGATCAGACCCGGGTGCCGCTCCTGACCTGGTTCTCTCCCCAGTTGCAGGCAGACCGTCAGCTCAATCTGGATTGCCTGCAACAGGAGGCAGCCAGCAAGCGCTTCTCCCACGACAACCTGTTCCACTCCATGCTCGGCATCATGGACGTGCAGACCCAGGTCTATGACG
>NZ_CAWMFQ010000280.1:0-1016 GCF_963866995.1 Aeromonas sp. ZOR0002
CCAGCCGGTAGTGGGCGATATCCCGCGCGGCCAGCTCGTGGCAGAGCCAGCGATGGGCCTCGTCAAAGCCGCTCACCCGCAGTGCCCGGTTGCGGCCGTGGCCCGGCAGATCCAGGGCATGGCACGGGACGCCGGGCAGGGCCTGGATGACAGGTCGCCAGTCGTCGGCGTCCCCCAGCAGGCCGTGCAGCAGCACCAGCGGCGCGGCGGGATCAGAGACCACGGATAGCGGCTCCCAGTGCCTTGAGATCCTCGGCGACTTCACTGCTCGGTACCTTGATTTCAATCAGGGTTACCCCGTTTTTCAGGGCTGCGGCATAGTCCCGCTCAAATGCGTCGAGGGTGGTGGGGGTCCGGTAGTGCAGGCCGAACATGGCGGCTGCGTGCTCGAAGTGCAGGCCGTGGGGCAGGCAGTAGTAGGTCTCCAGCAGGGCGTCCTGGGTGGGCACAGGCAGCATGCGGAAGATGCTGCCGCCGTCGTTGTTGAGCAGGATCACCACCAGGGGGCGGCTCCCCTTGCCGAGCAGCGCCAGGCTGTTGAGATCGTGCAGGGCGCTGAGATCCCCGAGCAGCAGGGTGGTGGGCTCGCGACTGTCAGGCGGGACCGACTGTGCGAAGCCGTATGCGGTGGCGATAAGGCCATCGATGCCGGAGGCGCCGCGGTTGGTCATCACCCGGCTGGGGCCCTTGCCCACCTCGCCCAGCATGTCCATCAGCCGGGCCGGCATGCTGTTGCCGACGAACAACTGACCCTGGATCAGCTGATTCACGCGGTGGCACACCCCGAGCTCCGAGAAGCGATCACAGGCGGTGCGGATCTGCTGGCTGATGGCCTGCTGGCGCGCGGCCAACTGGTGCCAGGGCTGCTGCGAATGGGGGATTGGATGGGCGGCCGCAAAGGCGGCGGGGTCGCACACCAGGCGACGGCGCAGCCGGTAGTCGGGGTCGAGGCGTGCCGGCTGCGGGTCCACCAACCAGTAATCCTGCCAGGGGTGTTGTTTGATGAACTGGCCGAG
>NZ_CAWMFQ010000281.1:0-13768 GCF_963866995.1 Aeromonas sp. ZOR0002
GAGTGCCCACACAGATTGCTTGATTCAAATTGTTAAAGAGCAGGGTCGATAACTATAACCCTCACTGGTTTGCTTTGCAAGCCAGACCAGACACGCACTGCGCCGTGCTGATGGAGGCGCATTATAGGGATATGATTCTCGCTGACAAGCGAAAACTCCGTGTTTTTTTGAAAAAGACGTTCAAGTGTTTAACTAACCACCAATCAGGATAAAAAGCGCCCCAACAGCAACCCAAAGGAAGCCCATCAAGGTCTCTTGAGAATTAGTTGCTGGTCCAGAGCGTCCGATTATAAGGATGGGTGCCAAAACGAAAAGGGCCCCTTGGGGCCCTTCGATATCACGCGGTATCTCTATATATCAGATAGAGAAGCTGGAACCACAGCCACAGGTGGTAGTGGCGTTGGGGTTGGTCACGGTGAAGCGGGAGCCTTCCAGACCTTCGGTGTAATCAACGCTACCGCCAACCAGATACTGCAGGCTCATGGGATCGATCACCATGGTGACCCCGCTCTTCTCGACCACGGTATCCCCTTCGTTGATCTTCTCATCGAAGGTGAAACCATACTGGAAACCGGAGCAGCCACCGCCCGTGATGTACACCCGCAGCTTGAGCTCGGGATTTTCTTCTTCGGTGATCAGGGTCTTCACCTTGTTGGCTGCCGCATCCGTCATCTGGATGGGCAACGGGGCTTCTGCTACTGCACTCATTACTGACCTCACAACCGTTAAATCCACAAACATGGAAACCGCGAAATTATCCAATACCCGATCATTCAGTTCAAGTATTCACCAAGCTTCTTACTGTGCGGCCGGTACGGGTGCCGGTGGAGCGACCACCAGCGGCTTGATTACCTCACCCCATTCAGCCAGCAGTTCCTGAGCCGGTTGTCGACCATCCTTGCTGATGGTGACCCGCACCCGATCCGGTACAAAGCCTTCCGGCAACTGCCAGTTGCCTTCCAGCAGCTGGAAGTAACGCAGCGCATAGCGCCCCTCCCCCACCTTCATACCCAGCTCTCGGCTGCCGAGGGTTCTGGGCTTGTCGCCCTGACTGCCTTCCACCTTTATCTGTACCTGACCGCGAAACAGCTCGCGCTTCTTGGCGGGCTGAGTCAGCGCCAGCCGATAGTGATAACGGCCGGGGATACTGGTCTCCTGCAGGGTGAGGTTGTCGATCACCACCCCTACCTGCTCGCCGGTGGGACGCATGATCCGCTCGAAGAAGGCCAGCTGGCGCTTCTGCTCCTGTACCTGGGCTTCCTGATCCTTGAGCGTCTGCTGCAACTGCTCGAACGCCGCCTTCTGGGTAGCCAGCAGCGTCTCCTTGATGCCGAGCTCGCTCTTGAGCTGGCCGATGGCCTTGCCTTGGCGCTCCAACGTCTCCTGCTGCACCGTCAGCAGGCTGCTCTGGGCCAGCTCCTGGCGATTACCGACGAAATAGCCGATGAGCGCCCCCACCATCAGCACTACCAACCACTTCACTATCTGGGACATAAGGCCTCTTTTGTTACTGCGCATACTGCGGCCACGATCCCTTCACTATACGCGACTCAAGCAGATTCAGGCCGGTAGACAAAGGGTTAACCGGCGGTGACGCCGCTTTCTCCCCGCTTTTGACGCGCAGCGAGCCGTAAAGTTCGCTCGAGGATCTGGGAATAAATCGGGCGGCCCCCCAACCACTGAGCCACCAGGGTCGCACCGACCGTGGTGATCATCATGGGCAGGATCAGCTGATAGTTGTCGGTCATCTCGGTCACCAGCACGATCCCCGTGATGGGAGCACGCACGGTGGCGGCAAACAGCGCGCCCATACCGGCGATGGCAAAGGCGCCGGGTTCGATGCCCAGCTCCGGGAAGGCCGCATGGAACAAATGGCCGAACACCACCCCGAATAGGGTGCCCAGCGCCAGAGTCGGGGCAAACACCCCGCCCGGTGCGCCGGAGCAGAAACAGACCAGGGTAGCCACCAGCCGGATGGAGAAGATGAGGAACAGGGTGGCCATCGCATACTCCCCGCCCATCAGATGGGGGATGAGCTCGGTACCGCCGCCGGTCACCGCCGGGGCAACCAGCGACAGCACGCCGAAAGTCCCCGCCACCAGCGTCCCAATGGCCACGAAGCGATGGCGCTTGTTTTGATGCAGCGCCAGATAACCATCCTGACAGGCCAGCACCAGCTTGTTGAAGACAAAACCCAGCACGCCAAAAGCAGCCCCCATGAAGAGGAACAGCCAGAGCGCCCTGAGAGCCGGCGCATCGTAGTGAGGCAAGCTGATCACCGCCCCCTGCCCCTTCATGTTCTGCAGCATCAGGGTCGCCATGATGGCGGAGATGCCCACCGCCTTGATGGCCAGAAAGGAGTAGCGAAACTGCGGGCGCATCTCCTCCATCACGAACAGGATCCCCGCCAGCGGCGCATTGAAGGCCGCGGCCAGGCCACCGGCCGCCCCGGCTGCCAGCAGGGCGTGGCCATGCTCCTTCGGCAGCCGGAAGATATCCGCCACCATCTTGCCGAGGTTGCCGCCGATCTGTACCGACGGGCCTTCCCGCCCCAGCACCATGCCGGAGCTCAGAGTGCAGATACCGCCGAAGAACTTGACCGGCAACACCCGCCACCAGCGTACCGGGCGCAGCTCATCCATGGCGCCCTCAATCTCGGGAATGCCGGAGCCACCCGCCTCGGGTGCAAAGGTATGAGTCAGAAAATAGCCAATGCAACCCAGCAGGGCGCTGAAGCCAAAGCCGAGCAGGCCGAGCTGCCACCAGGGGCGATCGGCCAGCAGGTCGATACGCTGCTGTGCCAGCCAGTGCACGCCAGACTCGAACAATCCGCACACCAGGCCTGCCAGCAGGCCGACCAGGGCCGCCAACAGAAGCACCAGCAGCGGCATCTTGTCCCGCCGTATCAGGCGCTGCAAGACTGGAGGACGACGCAGCGAGGCCGCGTCGGCGGAAGGAATGGCTTGTTGCTCCATGGATAATCACGCTCATCTAACGAGGACCAGACACACCTCGGCCTCGGCTGCCCAGCTCTGGGCCTTTCTGCTATAGTCGGCCCGTTTCATGTATCACGGGCGAGAGTCCGGGGCGAGAGCGCAAAGCATACTCCTCCCGCCATCCCCTGCCGAGCCGCAATCGGCAGCCTGCGCCCGGGTAACGACCAAAATCCCATTAAGGATGATCCATGTCAAAATCAGATCAGCTGTTTGAACAGGCCCGCCAGACCATTCCCGGTGGCGTCAACTCACCGGTCCGCGCCTTCAACGGGGTCGGCGGTACACCCCGCTTCATCGATCACGCCGATGGCGCCTACCTCTATGACGTGGACGGCCAGGCCTATGTGGATTACATCGGTTCCTGGGGCCCCATGCTGCTCGGTCACAACCACCCGACCATCAAGGCCGCGGTCATCAAGGCGGTGGAGAAGGGACTGAGCTACGGTGCCCCGACCGAAATCGAAGTGCTGATGGCCGAGAAGGTGCGCCAGATCGTCCCCTCCATGGAGCAGGTGCGGATGGTCAACTCCGGCACCGAGGCGACCATGAGCGCCATCCGACTGGCCCGCGGCTACACCGGTCGCGACAAGATCGTCAAGTTTGAAGGCTGCTACCACGGCCACGCCGACTCCCTGCTGGTCAAGGCCGGTTCCGGCGCCCTCACCCTGGGTCAGCCCAACAGCCCGGGCGTACCCGCCGATTTCGCCAAACACACGCTCACCTGTGTCTTTAACGATCTGGATTCGGTGCGCGAAGCCTTCACCCAGTACGGCAGCGAGATCGCCTGTATCATCGTCGAGCCGGTCGCCGGCAACATGAACTGCATCCCGCCGGTGCCCGGCTTCCTGGAAGGGCTGCGCGCCATTTGTGACGAATTCGGCGCCCTGCTGATCCTGGACGAGGTGATGACGGGTTTTCGCGTCTCCCTGCGTGGTGCCCAGGGCCACTACAACATCGACCCGGATCTCACCACCCTCGGCAAGATCATCGGTGCCGGCATGCCGGTGGGCGCCTTCGGCGGCAAGAAGAAGGTGATGCAGCACATCGCCCCGACCGGCCCCGTCTATCAGGCCGGCACCCTCTCCGGCAACCCGGTGGCCATGGCTGCCGGCCTCACCATGCTGGATCTGCTGCAGGAACCGGGCCTCTATGAGCAGCTGAGCGCCAAGACCGCCCGTGTTGCCGAAGGGCTCAAAGCCGCTGCCGCCAAGCACGGTATCCCGCTTGCCATCAACTACGTCGGCGGCATGTTCGGCTTCTTCTTCACCGACGAGACCGAGATCACCCGCTACGAGCAGGTGACTCGCTGCGACATGGAACGCTTCAAGCGCTTCTATCACCTGATGCTGGAAGAGGGCGTCTATCTGGCGCCGAGCGCCTACGAGGCGGGCTTCCTGTCGCTTGCCCACGGGGACAAGGAGATTGAACACACCCTGGCGGCCGCCGAGCGCAGCTTCGCCAAGCTGGCTGGCTGACAAGCAGCAAGATGTGCAGAGGGCCCCGATGGGGCCCTTTTTTGTTTGCTCGTCCCGACAAGGCACCATAGTGGTGCATCCTTAAGTCCCTCACCGGAGCCTTGCCACCTGCTGGTGCGCCGCGCCGTACACGGGCTGTCATAAATCGGGCCCACAATTTGCAGGCCCCTGCTCAGGAGCCCATTGGACCGAGGTGTATATGGCAGAGATGAGCCCCATCGATGTGCTGCGGCGCTATCAGGAGTACGAAACCGAGCTGGCCCCCCTGCTGCTGGGGCTGCTCACCCTCCCCGAGGCGTCTCTCAAGACCTATGCCTTCGTCGAGGAGGTGAAGAGCCAGCCCCCCCAGATCAGGCCAGCCATACTGGCGCCCGTTCCGGCGGCCCAGGGGCAGCTGCGCCTGCTGGTGCAGGGCCATGGCCGGGAGCTGGAGATCAACCTGCACCAGCTGATCGCCTGGCTGATGGGGGACAGAGAGCGGCGGCGCGCCATTCCCTGGTTCAGGGCCGTCTACGTCGTCCTGAGTCTGGCCCTGTTTCTCATCGTCGGCACCCTCATCTGGCACGGGCTGGAACAGCTCTATCTGCTGCTGTGCGGCACCCAGCAGAACCGGCTCGGCGCCTTCAGCGCCATCATCTTCCTCACGCTCGCGCTGGCGGTGTTCGATCTCGGCAAGACCATCCTCGAAGAGGAAGTGCTGCTGCATAAGGACATCTTCCGCCACAGCGCCATCCGGCGCACCATTACCCGCTTTATCGCCGCCATCCTGATCGCGGTCTCCATCGAGGGGTTGCTGCTGCTGTTCAAGGGATCCCTCGGCCAGAGCGAACTGCTCTGGCCTGCGGTGGGGGTGATGGGCTGCGCCGTGGGGTTGCTGCTGGCGCTGGGGCTCTATGTGTTTCTCGGTGCCAGGGCGGAAGCCGCACTGGTCGCCTCCAGCCAGCAGACCGCCCACCCGGAGGGGGCTGCCAGAGGCATCAGAAGACGCGCCAGGACCGGGCGAGCGGGATGACATACCAACGCGGGGCGCCCGTGCAGGCGGGCCTCGCCGACGCCAGCTAGCTCGTCGCCTCTGCCAGCGCGGGCGCTGGCTGTCGCCGCGCCGCCCGCCAGGAGGCGTACATGGTCCAGGAGGTATAGATGACGATGAAGGCCACCAGCCATTTGAGCATCTCCATCTCCATTGATTTGACCAGCATGGCCGCCAGCACCACGCCGATGGGGCCGAAGATGGCCACCGCCAGCACGGCCCGCGCATCGAAAGCCCCCTTGCGAATGAAGGTCCCCGCCGAGAAGACGCTGAGAACGGCGGTGGATCCCATCATGATGGGGAAGGCCACCAGCGGGTTCATGCCGAGCAGATAGACCAGGGTCATGCAGGGGGCGAACAGGCCGATACCGACGTTCATCAGGGCTCCGAACAGGAAGTTGCCGGCAAGGGCGATCCCCAGCTTGTAACCGCTCAGCCCCATGGCCTCGCCACCGAGGGGGAAGAGCCCAAGCAGACCGGCAAAGATGAGACCGGCGACCACCAGCAGGGAGACCGCCATGACCAGCCGGATGGTCTGGCGATCAAAGGAAGCCACGTAACGGGCGCCCCAGGCCGCACCGGCCGCCGCAGCCGCCATCATGCTGATGAGGGTGACGGGATCCACGTTGACCACGCCGATGAAGATGAGAGCCTGGGTCACGGTCGGCAGCACGCACTGGCCGTTGAGGGTACCGGGCAGCACCCGATCATCGATCAACCTGAACTGCTTGTAGCAGGCGGTCTTCACCGCAAAGCTCCCCACCCCCAGGGTATCGAGAAAATTGGCCACAAAACCGATGGCCGCCACCGGCCAGAAAGGGGTGGCTTCGAGCTGGCCATGACGCCGTTTGTGCCACCAGGCACGGACCAGCATAAAGAGAAAGACCAGGGCACAACCGATAAACAAGAGACGCAGAAAAGTGACAAGCATGGGGAGACCTCCAACAACGGGCGGCGATTCTAAGGCAGCGGAGGGAAAAAATCCTGGCCAGGATCATGAGACGACGGGTGCAAACGTTTGGCCGCGACTATTTTGGCTGGCAGAACCCGAATGGGGCTATCCATACTGGTTGGGAGGGCGACAGCCCGGGCTCATCGGGCGTAGTCCTGGTCATTTCGCGACGACCACAGCACCGGTGAGGCGTAAACGAAAGAAGGCGGGGTGACCCGCCTTCTTTTTTCATTCTCCGTCAGGCAATCCAGCGTGGCAGCCGGGGAGCCAGGCGGTCGATCAGGCGATCCGACACGGGAGTGAGCAACAGCAGCGGCAGGCAGATCAGGGAGAGGCAAAGAGCGCCAACATAGACGTCCGTCATCCAATGCGCACCCGCCAGGATGCGGGGCGCCGAAAACAGGGGCACCATCACCACCGCAACCACCCCGGCCCAGCGCGGCAGATAGCGCAGAGCAAAACCGGCGAAGATCATCAGGAAGAGGGCGTGATCACCGGGGAAGCTGTCACCGGCGGAGTCCTTGGTGGGAATCGCACTGATCTCGGTCAGGCGCAGTGCTCCGTCCACCATCAAGGTGGGGCTGGGACGGCTGACCGGCAACAGATGCCCGAGCTGATTGATCACCAGAGCCCCCAGCAGCATCACGACCCCCATGGCCACCAGACGACGGCGCTCCTGCCCGTCGGCACGGAAGAAGCAACTGGCGAGGATCCCGCCCATGCAGGCCAGCGCGGCCAGATCGAACAGGCGGTTGTTGGTGATGGCCACCAGATCGGCCCAACGGGGGGAGTGGCCAATCCAGCCATTGACCAGCTGGAAGAGGGCGAGATCCCACCCATCCCAGGGGCCGTGCTCAGGCAGGGCGCCCCAACTGAAGGCGATGAGGCCCCCGGCCAGATAGAAAGGAATGAACTTGCTCATGCCGACGTGTCCTTCGAAAAACGCTCATTCTAGGCCAGCCGCAAGATGACTTGCATCACAAAAGTGTAAGAATTCGTGTAACAAAGGTATTCCATCGGCTCTTTTTTTGGCGCCGCCGACCAGGTGGGCAAGCGCGCCCCCTCCTTGGCTCTCCCACCGGTTGCGGCTAGTATGGGCGCTCCCTTCGTTCAGGATGATGATGATGCGCAGCTACCTTCGCATGATGTTGTTTGCCCTCGGTTTGCTGGCAGGTGTACAGATCCCCGGGCTGGTCGATCTCTACTTCCAGCGGCTGGATGCCCGGCTGCAGCAGGCCGGTCTGGCGCTGGCCCCCTTCCAGCGCACGGCGGACCAACACTTCAATGGCGATCTGCAGGCGCTGGTCGCCCATTACGGTGCCAGCCAGGATCCCGTCTTCACCCAGGATGCCACCAGCCTCCAGCAACTGGTGAACCAGCAGCAGCACCTTCAGGGGGAGATCGCCGTGCGGGAGAGCCCCTGGTACCAGCAGCTCTCCCACCTGTTGCTGCGCGCCGATCCCGCCCTCTGGCAGGATACCCTGCACAACTACGGCTATGTGGTCCCCCTCAAACAGGCCGCCATTTTCTGCGGCGTGGCGGCGGGTCTGCTGGCCTCTCTGGCGGGGGATCTGCTGCTCGGCCTCCTGCTGCTGCCATTTCGCTCCCGCCAGCGCGTCCCCCGTCACGGCCTGCGCTGATCCCCTCTCACTGCCAACCGGGGTGCCCACCCCGGTTAGCGGCTACTCGAAGGGTTCGAGATAGGCTTCTATGGCCTTCTTCAGCCAGGCCAGCACCTTGCCGTGATGGGCGTTCTCCGACAGATAGACTCCGTAATCGCGCCACTGCAGACTGAACTTGTGCTTCAGGGTCAGCAGCTCCCCCTGGCGCAGCTGGCTCTGGATAAGGGGTGAAGGCAGCACCGCCCAGCCCAGACCATCCAGCACCGCATCCCGCATCAGTTCGAAACTCGACAACCCGATATGCTGCCCCCCGATGGGCAGCAGGCTCTTGACCGAAAACGCGTCCACATAGGAGAGAGTGACCTGGGTGTGATCGGTCAGATCCTGCTGCAACACCCGCTTCAGCCCAGCCAGCGGGTGGCTTGGCGCGACCACCATCAGGGTGCGGATCGGGTTGAGCACGTCGATGCAAAGACCGCTGCGCTCCTGTTCCTCGGTGATGAGGCCGAAGGCGGCATCCACGAACCCCTCTTCCACCAGGGCCGGCAGCTCCGGCGGTGAGGCCAGCACCAGGGAGATGCTGGTGCCCGGAAACTGGCGACGCAGCGCTCCCAGCATCTCGCGCCATACCACCTCGGGAATGGCGTCGTCCCGGGCTACCCGCAGCGCCACCTCGGCACCGGAGGCATGGTGCTCGCACTTGAGCTTCAGGCTGTTGGCGGCCTGCAACAGCCGCCGACAGTCGTCCAGCACTTGCTCGCCGATTTCGGTCAGCCGGCTCTGGTTCGCCCCTCGTTCGAAAAGTTCGACGCCAAGCTCCACCTCCAGGGTTGCAATCGCCGAGCTAACGGCGCTGCGACTCTTGCCAAGTCGTCTGGCGGCATTGGCTATCGAACCACTGTCTGCTGTTTCTACAAAGAGTTGTATCTGATTTAGCTTCATGACTTCAAACTGGCGGCAGATTATTCCATCACCACCTTATCCCCTGCCCCGCCCCCAAGGCAAACAAGCAGCGACAGCTTTCTCGACGCTCAGCGATAACCTTGCCCGTTTCGGGTGCCGTTATCCTCTCTTCGTCGCAGCAACAGAAGGAAACTGCATGTCATCCCGTCCCCTGCTTTTGGCCCGCCTCTTCCTGACGGGGGCCATCCTGACCGAGGTCGCCGGCACCTCCTCCATGGCCCTGATCCCAAAGAGCGAGAGCGGCTGGATCCACTATCTGCCGATGTGGCTCCTCATCACCCTCTCCTACCTGCTGCTCGCCAAGGCCGCCAGGACAATCTCCATTGGTATCGCGTTTGCGCTGTGGGAAGGGCTGGGGATCGCCCTCATCACCGCCGTCTCCGTCCTGTTCCTCGGCTACGAGCTGAGCATCCAGGAGTGGATCGGACTGGCGCTGGCCATAGTGGGGATTGTCATGGTGACCCTGGGCGAGACCCATGATGCATCAGCCCCCACCCGCCAGAGGAGGGAAGCCCCATGCACCCGTTGATCATCGTACTGGGCGCCGCCCTGCTGGATATCGGCGCCAACATGGCGATCAACCGCTCCGTCGGTTTTCGTGACAAGGGGTGGGGCGTCCTCGGCATTCTGCTGGTGCTCTGTGCCTTCACGCTGCTCAGCGAGGCGGTCAGTACCGGCAAGATCGATCTGGCCGTGGCCTATGCCACCTGGGGCGCCATCGGCATCCTGGGCACCGCCCTCGGGGGCCTGCTGCTGTTCGGCGAGCGCCTCAGACCCGTCGGCTGGCTCGGCATGATGGTGATGGCGGTGGCGGTCGCCCTGCTGACCACAGCATGATCCCCTCTCCAACCCCATGAAAAAAGCCGCCCTGTTCCCAGTGCGGCCTTTTCATGGTCAAACCGATCATCCAGATTGCAACAGGCAGCCTAACGCGCTGCCTCGTACAGCTCCAGCGGCAGGCCGTCGGGGTCGGCGAAGAAGGTAAAGCGCTTGCCGGTCAGCTCGTCCACCCGCACCGGCTCCACTTCCACCCCGTGCTGCTCCAGGTGGGCGATGACCCGGTCGAGATCCGCCACCCGAAACGCCAGGTGGCGCAACCCGCACGCCTCCGGCCTGGAGGGGCGGGGCGGCGGCGCCGGGAAGCTGAACAGCTCCAGCTGGCTGCCGTCCGGCAGCGCCAGATCCAGCTTCCACGACTGACGCTCGGCCCGCAGGGTCTCGGCAATGATGGGCAACCCCAGCACCTGGTGATAGAAGTGGCGCGAACGCGGATAGTCGCTGGCGATGATGGCCACGTGATGGATGGCCTCAAACAGGGGATGGGTCATGGCAATCCTTGCAAAACGGGCAGCCTGCGCTGCCCGTCTTCGTCAGTTGAAGAAACCGTTGAACCAGTTGTCCAGGGCATTCGCCGGGTCCGAGACCGGGCTGGCACAGCTCATGGGCTCGGCCAGACCGGCCAGCTTGGCTGGCACCTGGAGACTGCCGGGACAATCGCTGGCCACCAGGGCACCGCTCGAGCGGGAGAAGTTGGCCCAGCTCACCCCTTCGGGCATCTTCAGCCCCAGGCTGTTGACCCCTCGCTGGCTCATGTAGCCGCTGAACAGCTGCAGGGCGCCACTGGCACCAGTCAACCCGGCCGGGGTGTTGTCGTCACGGCCGACCCAGACGCTCACCAGCTCGTTGTTGTCCATCCCGGCAAACCAGGAGTCACGCAGCTCGTTGGTGGTACCGGTCTTGGCGGCCATGGTTGCCCCGGGGAACTTGGCACCGAGCGCACGGGCCGTCCCCTGGCTCACCGTCTTGGTCATGGCGAACAGAGTCAGCCAGCTTGCCTGGGGATCCGTCACTCGCTTGGCCGCTTCGTCATGCTGGTAGAGCTGGCGCCCCTCGCCGTTCACCACGGCCCGGATGGCCGACAGGGGCTGGGTCAACCCCTGGTTGGCAATAGGCAGGTACATCTGGTTCACCTCCATGGGCGAGAGGGCCACCGCCCCCAGCACCAGGGACGGATAGGGCTGGATCTCCTGCTGCACCCCCAGCTTGTGCAGGGTGTCCACCACCTTGTCCAGGCCTATCTGCATCCCGAGGTTGACGGTCGGCACGTTGAGGGAGCTGGCGAGCGCCTCCATCAGGGGCACGCTCTGGCGGAACTTGCGGTCGTAGTTCTGCGGCGTCCAGATCTGGCCATCCTGGCCGCGAATGCGGATCGGCTGATCTTTAAGCGGCGTGCCCAGGGTCAGGCCGTTGGAGAGGCCGGTCAGGTAGACCGCCGGTTTGACCAGGGAGCCAATCTGACGGCGGGCATCCAGCGCCCGGTTGAAGCCGGCGTAGCGGGGATCCCGTCCCCCCACCATGGCGACCACCTCGCCCTTGTGCCAGTCGGAAACCACCATGGCCGCCTCCAGCTTCTTCTTGCCACGCTGCTTCTCGATGGTGGCCAGACCCGACTCCACCGCCTGCTCGGCGGCGTGCTGGGCGATGGGATCCAGACTGGTGAAGATCTTGAGGCCGGACTGCTTGAGCAGATCCGGGCCGAAGCGGTTCTGGATCTCCCGCTTGAGCAGCCCCATGAAGGCCGGGGTGCGGCCATAACTCATCTGGCCGCGGGCGATGATGCCAAGGGGCTGCTTGCTGGCCAGGTCATACTCGGCCTGGGTCAGGCTGCCGTGATCCGCAAGCAGTTTCAGCACCAGATCCCGGCGCGCCTTGGCCCGGTCGGGGAATCGCCAGGGATCGTAATAGGAGGGGCCCTTCACCATGCCCACCAGCAGGGCCACCTGATCGATGTCCAGCTCGTTGACCGGAATACCGAAGTAGAAGTAAGAGGCGAGCCCGAAGCCGTAGACCCCCTGGGAGAAGTTCTGCCCCAGATAGACCTCGTTGAGGTAGGCCTCCAGGATCTCGTCCTTGCTGTAGCGGTAGTCGATGAGCACCGCCATGTAGGCTTCCTGCAGTTTGCGCCACAGGCTGCGCTCACGGGTCAGGAAGAAGTTCTTGGCGAGCTGCTGGGTGAGCGTGCTGCCCCCCTGCACGGTGCGCCCCGCCAGCAGGTTGGCTGCCATGGCGCGCATGATGGCCACCGGCGAGACACCGCCGTGCTGGTAGAAGTCCCTGTCTTCCGTGGTGAGCAGCGTCACCAGCAGGCTGTCCGGCACCTCGGAGAGGCGTACCAGCAGGCGGTCTTCCCGATCCTCGGTGTTGAGGCGATCGAGCAGCACCGGGTCCATCTGGGCATAGCCGAGCTGACGCTGGTTCTCCAGGGACTGGATCCCCTCGAGGCGCGCCCCGTTGAAGGTGAGACGCAGGCCACGGGCGCCGTCGGCACCGTCGTGGAACTCGAACGGCCGGCGCACCAGCTCGATGCGGTTGCCGCTCACCGCGTACTCACCCGGGGTATGAGGCTGACGCACCTGCTTGTAGCTCAGCATGTTGAGCTCGCGCAGCATCTGGGTCTGGGAGAGCCGCTGGCTGGGATAGAGCTCCAGCGGGCGGCTGTAGACCATCACCGGCAACTGCCACTTCTCCCCGTCGAAGCGCTCGCGCACCTTGGTGTCGAGATAGATGCCAAACACCACCATGAAGGCCGCCACCACCAGAGAGAGCTTGAAGCCCAGCCAGAACAGGGTGCGCCAGATGGTGCGTTTGGGCGCCGCCTTCTTGGGCGTGCGCTTGCGTCGTTGGGTTGCCATAAATCCTCTTGTCGTTCTCCTCGCCATCCCGCTGATGCGAGCGGCCTGCGATGCCTGTTGTGGAGGGGACTGTGCCACCGCCATCTTGTTCTGGTCGTGCCGACCGATCACTGCCCCGTCGGCTACTCCTGCAATCCCATCTTTTTCTTGGTCACCCGGGTCGGCATCGCCTCCAGCGGGTTGTCCGGCCAGTAGTGACGGGGGTAGCGCCCCTTCATCTCTTTTTTCACCTGCTCATAGGATCCCGCCCAGAAGGCGGCGAGATCCGCGGTGATCTGCAAGGGGCGCTGGGCCGGGGAGAGCAGCTCCACCACCAGGGGCACCCGGCCATCGGCCACGCATGGGGTGGCGCCCAGCCCGAACATCTCCTGGATGCGCACCGGGATCGCTGGCGCCTGACCCGGCTGGTAGCGGATCCGCACCCGGCTGCCGGTCGGTGCGGTGAAGTGGCTCGGCAGCGCCTCGTCCAGCCGCCTTGGCAGGGGCCAGGGCAGAGACTGGCGCAGGATGTCGCTCATGTCGAGCCGCTTCAACTGCTCCAGCCGGGTCATGCCGCTCACCGCCGGCAGCAGCCACTGCTCGAGGTCGGCCAGCAGGCTCTCCTCATCCATGGCGGGCCAGGCTTCGTCGGGCAGCCAGTCGCGGGCGCAGCGCAAGCGGGCCAGCAGCCTCTCGCTGCTCTCGTCCCAGGGCAGCACGTGCAGCCCCTTGCGCCGGATGCCCTGCAGCAGGCAGCGCCCCTTCTGTTCATCGGAGAGATCCGTCAGCGGCCGCTGGCCGAGCACCAGCTCGCCGAGCACCTGCTGGCGCTCCGCACGCACCCGTTCCTCCCGATCGTCCCAGTCGAACCACTGGCGCTCGCTCACCAACTCGGGCAGCTGGCGCACCAACTCATCCAGCGCCACCGGCTCGGCGATGAAGATGCGGCTGCCGCGCTCGTTCTGACCCATTTCGACGGCCACGATGGCCCCCTGCCCCTGGCAGGGATGCCCTTCTACCAGATCGCAGCTCACCCCGCCACTGAGCTGATAGCGGCTG
>NZ_CAWMFQ010000282.1:0-663 GCF_963866995.1 Aeromonas sp. ZOR0002
TGCAGACATAGGTTTGATATGCCGCCTAGCAGGCATTAGCCGCCACACTGTTGCTCGCAAGCTGAGGATTGGGGCCCCCCTATCAATCTCTCAGGGTGCTAGGGTATACGGCGTTGTACAGGCACTCGATGCGGCACTATCCCTCAACAAGAACGATACTGCCAAGGCGTTGTCATGGCTAAACAGACCAGCCTGGGGCCTCGGTGGCGTAGCTCCAGCCGAGCTATTGAAGACACCGATGGGGGTTCAGGCCGTTGTCGATCTGGTGGGACGGATTAGGCATGGGGTTTGCGTATAAGCAATAAGTCGGGGGGCGGTGAGAATAAAACCATCCAGATTGGCCAAATTTCCACCAAACAGAATTATTTTCAAACTTTTTCACATCCCCCCACTTGAAAAATTCGGAAAACTGTCCATTTACTAATTATGAGAGCTATAAATTAATTTTTTCCATTTCAACATTCCGCTGCTGCGCAGCGAAGAGAAACCAGTTTTACTACCCCCCCCCCATAAGCTATTTTTTTAAATAAATGAAATTTAAAGAGCACTGATAAATTAAAGTTCCTTAACTTAGCTTAAGACATCAATGCTCCATCACTCAGTAATAAATTAGATTCATATAAACAGAAAACAGAAAACAGAAAACAGAAAACAGAAAACAGA
>NZ_CAWMFQ010000283.1:0-2460 GCF_963866995.1 Aeromonas sp. ZOR0002
GAGCCAGCGCTAGTCTGACAACCCGCCAATCGACATTAAAAAAGGGGCGCGACGGCGCCCCGGATAACACAAGCAGTCGGGCAACGACCTGACAATGACGGAGTAAAAAAATGAAATTCAAGACCATGAGCGTGCACAGCGGCCAGCGGATCGATCCCCAGACCGGCGCCCTCACCACCCCGCTCTACCAGAGCAGCACCTTCAGCTACTTCAACGCCCAGGCGGGCAAGGAGCGCTTCGCAGGTCAAGCCCCCGGCTTCATCTACAGCCGCTTTGGCAACCCCACCACCGCCGAACTGGAGCAGAAGCTGGCAGCCCTCGAAGGTGCAGATGAGGCACTGGTGGTGGCCAGCGGCATGGCGGCGGTGAGTGCCATCATGTATGCCCTGGCCGACAGCGGTGATGAAGTGGCCTATATCGGCCCCCTCTACGGCGGCACCGATGCCTTCCTCAAGCAGACCTTCAGCCGCGCCGGCGTCAAGATCACCGCCTACGAGAGCGATCAGGCGCTGCTGGCCAACATCCGCCCCGCCACCAAGGTGGTACTCTTTGAAACCCTGACCAACCCCACCCTCAAGGTGGTGGATCCGCGGGTGGTGGTGGAGGCGGCCCGCAAGGTGGGTGCCATCACGGTGTGTGACAACACCTTCCTTACCCCCTACCTGCTGCGCCCGCTCGAGCTTGGCATCGACATTGTCATGCACAGCGGTACCAAGTACCTGGGCGGCCACGGCGACATCATCGCCGGGGTGGTGGCGGGTCGTCATGAGCTGATGAAGTCGATTCGCACCGTGGCCCTCAAGCACATCGGCTCTCCCATCGGCCCCCAGGAGGCCTACCTGCTGCAACGGGGGGTCAAGACCCTACCCCTGCGCATGGATGCCCACCTGCACAACGCCCAGAAGGTGGCCGAGTTCCTGGATGCCCACCCAGCGGTGAAGAAGGTGATCTACCCGGGCCTTGCCAGCCATCCGGGCCACGATGCCCTCGGCGCCTTCGCCAGCGGCTTTGGCGGCATGGTGAGCATCGAGCTGGAGGGCGGGTTTGAGCGCTGCGCTACCCTGCTCGACAACCTGCAACTCTTCGTGCAGGCGGTGAGCCTCGGCGATCTCGAGAGCCTCGCCTGCCATCCGGCCAGCACCACCCACGCCGCCATGGACGAGGCGAGCCGCCTCGCCGCCGGGGTCAATGACGATCTCATTCGATTCAGCATCGGGGTGGAAGACACCGACGATCTGATTGCCGATCTGGCCACCGCCCTGGCCCTTCTCTGATATCCAGTGGCGATCCGGGGGAGTGACGCAATAAAAAAAGGGAAGGCAATGCCTTCCCTTTCTCTTTTCTGCCCGTCGCCCTCATCAGGCGTCGTGGTAATCCTGGCAGGCGCTCAGGGTGTTCTCCATCAGGCTGGCGACCGTCATGGGGCCCACGCCACCCGGTACCGGCGTGATGAAGGCGGCGTGATTGCGCGCGGTCTCATACTCCACATCTCCCACCAGGGAACCGTCCGCAAGACGGTTGATGCCCACGTCGATCACCAGGGCACCGGGTTTGACCCACTCCCCCGGAATGAAGTTGGGCTTGCCCACTGCCACGACCAGCAAGTCGGCCCGGCGCACCTGGGTTTCCAGATCCTGGGTGAAGCGGTGACAGGTGGTGGTGGTGCAACCGGCCAGCAGCAGCTCCAGCGTCATGGGGCGCCCCACGATGTTGGAAGCCCCGACCACCACCGCATGCAGACCATGGGTCTTGACGCCGGTGGTCTCGATCAGGGTCATGATCCCCTTGGGGGTGCAGGGTCGCAGCGCCGGGATGCGCTGGGCCAGACGACCCACGTTGTAGGGATGGAAGCCATCAACGTCCTTGTCGGGACGAATGCGCTCCAGCACCTGGGTGGTATCGCAGTGAGCCGGCAAGGGCAACTGCACCAGGATGCCGTCCACTTCCGGATCCTCGTTGAGCTGGTCGATCAGGGACAGCAGCTCTGCTTGTGTCGCCGTGGCGCTGAGGTCATAGGAGCGGGAAACAAATCCCACCTCTTCACAAGCGCGACGTTTGCTGCCCACATAGACTTGGGAGGCCGGATCCAGCCCCACCAGGATCACCGCCAGACCCGGTGCCCGTTTCCCCTGCGCCAACCGCTGTTGGACTTGCGCGGCGACCTGATTGCGAATCGTTTGCGCAACCTGTTTTCCATCAATGATTTTGGCAGACATCGTTCTTCACTCACCATGTGTTCAACTGCGGCGCATTGTCGCATTTTTTTGGCGCGGGTGTTAGCGGCTCTCGCAGGGAGGGCAATAAGTAGGCACTTGAATTTACTGGCGGAAAAAGTCGTTGACGCTGACTTTGGCGCTTGGGTATGATGCCCGCCCGTTGCCCAGTGGTGCCGCCGAAGGTATGCTGGATGGCGAATTTTCGGTGATTAGCGCAGCCCGGTAGCGCATCTGGTTTGGGACC
>NZ_CAWMFQ010000284.1:0-231 GCF_963866995.1 Aeromonas sp. ZOR0002
TGCCCACTCCGGCCAGAGTTACGAGCATCGGCGCCAGTGGGTAGTGGACAAGTTGGGCCAATTGTCGCGACTGTTTGCCATCGGTGTGTGTGCCTATGCGGTGATGAGCAATCACTATCACTTGGTGCTCAAGGTCGAGCCGGATACCGCTGCCAATTGGAGCGAGCGGGAGGTGGCCGAGCGTTGGGCGGCGCTATTCCAGTGGCCGCTGCTGGTACGACGCTGGTATCA
>NZ_CAWMFQ010000285.1:0-18022 GCF_963866995.1 Aeromonas sp. ZOR0002
GGCGGTCAGGGTGGTTTTACCGTGGTCAACGTGGCCGATGGTGCCGACGTTTACGTGCGGTTTATTACGCTCAAATTTTTCTTTAGACACGACGTAGTCCTTCTAGGTTAAACCCGCCTACCGTCGTAGGCGGGGAATCTTAAATTACTTGGATTTGCGCTCTTCGATCACGGCCTGGGCGACGTTGGTCGGGGCATCGTGATACTTGGCGAATTCCATGGCGTAGGAAGCACGACCCTGGGTAGCAGAACGCAGGGAGGTGGCGTAACCGAACATTTCGGCCAGCGGCACCAGCGCACGTACGATCTTGCCGGACGGGCCATCTTCCATGCCTTCGATCAGGCCGCGACGACGGTTCAGGTCACCGATCACGTCGCCCATGTAGTCTTCCGGAGTCTCGACTTCGACCTTCATGATCGGTTCGAGCAGTACCGGGTTGGCCTTCATGAAGCCAGCCTTGAACGCCAGAGAAGCAGCGATCTTGAACGCCAGTTCGGAAGAGTCGACATCGTGGTAGGAACCGAAGTGCAGACGCACACCCAGATCCATTACCGGATAGCCTGCCAGCGGGCCGGACTTCAGCTGCTCGCGGATACCCTTGTCAACACCCGGGATGAATTCGCCCGGAATCACGCCACCCTTGATGTCGTTGACGAATTCGTAGGCTTTGCCTTCTTCCAGCGGGTACATGTCGATAACGACGTGACCGTACTGACCACGACCACCGGACTGCTTGGCATGCTTGCCTTCGATGTCCTTGACGGTGTTGCGGATGGTTTCACGGTAGGCAACCTGCGGCTTACCTACGTTGGCTTCTACCTTGAACTCGCGACGCATACGGTCAACGATGATGTCCAGGTGCAGCTCACCCATACCGGCGATGATGGTTTGGCCAGATTCTTCGTCGGTCCATACGCGGAAGGACGGATCTTCCTGAGCCAGACGGCCCAGAGCCAGACCCATCTTCTCCTGGTCAGCCTTGGATTTCGGCTCAACGGCGATGGAGATTACCGGCTCCGGGAATTCCATACGCTCCAGGATGATCGGTGCGCTTTCGTCACACAGGGTATCACCGGTGGTGACGTCCTTCAGGCCGATGGCAGCAGCGATGTCGCCTGCGCGAACTTCTTTGATCTCTTCACGCTTGTTGGCATGCATCTGAACGATACGGCCGAAACGCTCGCGCTTCTCTTTAACGGAGTTCAGCACGGAGTCACCGGAGTTGACCACACCGGAGTAAACACGGAAGAAGGTCAGGTTGCCCACGAACGGGTCGGTAGCAATCTTGAATGCCAGAGCAGAGAACGGCTCGTCATCGGAAGCGTGACGCTCGTCCTTGGTCTCGCCATCCAGCTTCAGACCGTCGATAGCAGCAACGTCGGTCGGAGCCGGCAGGTACTCGACCACGGCATCCAGCATGGCCTGTACGCCCTTGTTCTTGAACGCGGAGCCACAGGTAACCAGGATGATTTCGTTGTTCAGAACACGCTGACGCAGAGCTTTCTTGATCTCTTCTTCAGTCAGTTCTTCACCACCCAGGTATTTTTCCATCAGGTCTTCAGACGCTTCAGCAGCGGCTTCAACCAGGTTCATGCGCATTTCTTGCGCCTGTTCCAGCAGCTCGGCCGGGACGTCTTCGTAGTCGAAGGATACGCCCTGGTCAGCTTCGCTCCAGTTGATGGCTTTCATCTTGACCAGGTCGATAACGCCCTTGAAGTTCTCTTCGGAACCGATGTTCAATTGCAGAGGAACCGGGTTACCTTTCAGACGGGTCTTGATGTGCTCAACGCAGCGCAGGAAGTTGGCACCGGTACGGTCCATCTTGTTGACGAACGCGATACGGGGAACCTTGTACTTGTTAGCCTGACGCCATACGGTTTCAGACTGGGGCTGTACGCCACCTACGGCACAGTACACCATCACGGCGCCATCCAGAACACGCATGGAACGCTCTACTTCGATAGTAAAGTCAACGTGGCCCGGGGTATCGATGATGTTGATACGGTGCGGTTGGAACTGTTTACCCATACCGGACCAGAAAGCGGTGGTCGCGGCGGAGGTGATGGTGATACCACGCTCTTGTTCCTGTTCCATCCAGTCCATGGTGGCGGCGCCATCGTGAACTTCACCGATCTTGTGACTTACACCGGTGTAAAACAGAACGCGCTCGGTAGTAGTAGTCTTACCGGCGTCGATGTGAGCGGAGATACCGATATTACGATAACGCTCAATGGGGGTTGTACGAGCCATTGTCATCCTCTTACTAGGGCGCTTGTCCCCAGATAATTAAAGGTGCGCAGAGTCATAAGACCCTGCGCAAGCGGATTACCAGCGGAAGTGAGCGAAGGCCTTGTTCGCTTCAGCCATACGGTGAACGTCTTCACGTTTCTTGACAGACGAACCCTTATTGTCAGCGGCATCCAGCAGCTCGCCAGCCAAACGCTGAGCCATTGATTTTTCACCACGTTTACGAGCGGCATCAACCAACCAGCGCATTGCCAGAGCATTGCGACGTACCGGACGAACTTCTACCGGCACCTGATAGGTTGCACCACCGACGCGACGAGATTTAACCTCGACCGCCGGACGAATGTTGTCCAGAGCGACTTCGAACAGGGCCAGGTGCTCTTTGCCAGATTTGGTGGCAATGATGTCCAGGGCGCCATAAACGATGGCTTCTGCAACAGATTTCTTACCGTCAACCATTACTACGTTGACAAATTTAGCCAGCAGCTCAGATCCGAACTTGGGATCCGGCAGGATTTTACGCTGACCAACAACACGACGTCTTGGCATTTCAAATTCTCCGTAACTTCAGGGGTTACCCAAAACTAGAAAGTTATCTAACTAGAAACGAATTAACGTTTGGCCTTACTTAACGGAGAACCATTAAGCTTTCGGACGCTTCACGCCGTACTTGGAGCGAGCCTGCTTACGGTCTTTAACACCGGCACAGTCCAACGCACCACGAACGGTGTGATAACGAACACCTGGCAAGTCTTTTACACGACCGCCACGGATCAGAACAACAGAGTGCTCTTGCAGGTTGTGACCTTCACCACCGATGTAGGAGGTGACTTCGAAGCCGTTGGTCAGACGTACACGGCATACTTTACGCAGTGCAGAGTTAGGCTTCTTCGGGGTGGTGGTGTATACACGGGTGCATACGCCACGCTTCTGAGGGCACGCTTCCAGCGCCGGCACGTTGCTTTTCACAACGAGCTTGATGCGTGGCTTGCGAACCAACTGGTTAATAGTTGCCATCAAAAGGCTCCTGATAATGACTTCATAAACGTGTGAAAAATCCTCCCCGCAGATACGGGGACGCGAAATTTTATGCCCTGTTGTCTGGGGAGTCAAGATTTATACAATTTGCACACCGAAATGGCAAATGACAATCGAATGACATTATGCTAAGCAACTGAGATAAAAAGGAAAAACAAGCCTAACCGCCCCAGGTCTGCGGTGATCCGTGCTCGACGATCAACCTGATCAAACCCGGCATATCGAGCTCCATCCCGATCCCGGATGACAAGCCTCTCGCTTGCAGGTCTTCCTTCATGACGTACAGGGGGACGTCTGCCAAGCGCTCGCACCACCCAGGGGCAGCAGCCGCCATCACGGCATCCTGCATCAACACCACCAGATCCCCTTCCATGCGGTAACGCAACGCCAACTCGAGATCCTGGCTCATGAAGGGAGAGTTCAATATCAGCTGTATCACGGGCACCTCAGAAGCAGATGTGGGTGGTGAAACCCGCCCAGCTACGGCGAATTTCCGCAGGAGAGAGCGGAATCACTGGGATTAGCAGATCCGCCGCCGTCAGTCCTCGCTCAGCCAGTGACACCGCACAGACATAGATCTCTTCGATGTCATACAGTTCCAGCATCTTGAAGGTCGGGGCGTAGTGACGCTGCAATATGGCGTGTGGTGATTGCTCCCTCACCAGTTGCATCACGCCATCCCCCACCAGAAAGAGTGCCAAGGACTCCGTCAATGCAGAGGTGGCCAGCAGAGCATCCAGCCCCTCCCGACCACTCGCCGAACCATGGGGACCACGCCGTGAGATAAACGCTATTCTGGTCATTTTGTCCCCCTAGAACTGAACGAAGCGATCAGCGATCAGTGCGGCTTCCGCCAACTGACCGAGCCCGCTCAGGCAGAATGGCGCTTCCAGATTGAAATGCTCCCGTCCCATTCCCTTGGCCTCCTGCTCATCCAGCACGCCACGGCGCATGGCCGCAGCCACACACACATCGATGCGGATACCCTGCTGGATGGCCAACTCGCGCCACAGTGCCACCAGGTCGGTCTCATCGCTGGCTGGCGCATGGAGGCCATTGGCATTGCACACCCCCTCCTGATAGAAGAAGAGGTGGGACAAGCGGTGTCCCTGCTCGACCAAACTCAGGGCAAAACGATAGGCCGTGCTGGCCGTCTGGGTGCCATAGGCGGGCCCGGTGACCAGCAGAGCAAAATTCAGACTCATGATCGCACTCCTGCACAACGGTGCATCCATTCTACCTCACAGACGCAAAAGCCCCTCCTGGGAGGGGCTTTTCCAATGAAACAGGCTCAGACGTAAGCGATGGCTTCGACTTCGACCAGTACATCCTTGGGCAGACGAGCAACTTCCACGCAGGAACGTGCCGGGGCGGACTCGCCAAAGTAGCGGGCATACACCTGGTTGAAGGCCACGAAGTTGTTCATGTCACTCAGGAAGCAGGTGGTCTTCAGTACCTTGCTGGTATCGGCCCCTGCGGCTTTCAAGACTGCGACCAGATTCTTCATCACCTGCTCTGCCTGAGCCTCGATGCCACCGGCAACGATGTCCATGGTGGCCGGATCGAGCGGGATCTGCCCGGAGGTAAAGACCAGCTCACCCAGCTTGGTAGCCTGGACATAAGGGCCAATTGCGGCAGGCGCCTTGTCGGTTGCAATCACTTCTTTAGCCATTGTTATCTATCCCCTATCTATGGCGCTTACTCGCTCTCTTCTTCACCCTGCTTGCGCTGTCGGATGTAGAGATACACGGTATGTTTGGAAATATTCAGCTTGTCGGCGACCAGGTTGATCGAATCCTTGATATCAAATATGCCCTTCTCGAACAACTGGGTCACGATAAAACGGTTCTTGGCATTGTTGGCCACGGAGGGATCACGATTGATCTCGTCGATGGTGTTGTCCACCGTCTGGGCAACCAGCTCTTCGACGCTGTTGGCGAAGGTCTCCGGTGATTGCCGCTCCACCTGCTGTGGTGTCGGGAAGAATTCGGCCACGAACTCGTGGAAAGGCGCATTGATGTGCAAATTGATGCAGATAAGGCCGATCACCTGCTTGTCGCGGTTACGGATGGCGATGGTGCTCGACTTCATCAAGGCACCGGTCCGACTGCGGGCAAAATAACTCTGGGTGTGATCCTGACCCGTGCTCTCGATGTCCTTGAGCATCCGCAGGGCGAGATCGGTGATCGGCGCCCCCAGAGTTCGACCCGTATTGAAACCATTCGCGATTTGGATCACGGACTCATGCAGATTTTCCAGGGAGTGGAGCACCACCTCGCAATGCTTGCCGAACAGATCGGCCAGGCCTTCGATAAGGCCCCCATATGAACGCAACAGCTCCCTGTCTTCGTCTGTAAAAGCGCGACCGCTCAGTTGCTCTTCGGGAAGCAGTACTTCCTCGATACCGACAGCCATGTTCTACCCCTGTAATACCCATTCAACTTTCCCGAGTTTTCAGTTGCGACGGGGCAATGTCAACTTTTTTTGATTTTTTGCTCTATAACCTTGCACTGGATCATCCCCCTGCCCCAGCCCAGTGCACGCTGGGCGCCGGATGGGAAATAAAAAAAGGGCCCCTAGAAGGGGCCCTTTTCGATCACTGCTGCGGAAGATTACTCTTCGTCAAAACTGCCGGCTGCGTTGAGCAGATCCGCCAGGTTTTGCTGAGCTTCATCGGCAGTCACCTGCGGCACACCGACAGCACGAGCTGCGGCGGCACGCTGGTTGATGCGGCTGTGGTGGTAGGCAAAGCCGGTACCAGCCGGGATCAGACGACCCACGATCACGTTCTCTTTCAGGCCGCGCAGTTCATCACGCTTGCCACCAACGGCTGCTTCGGTCAGCACGCGGGTGGTCTCCTGGAAGGAAGCCGCGGAGATGAAGGACTCGGTGCTCAGAGATGCCTTGGTAATACCCATCAGGATATGACGGTAGGTAGCCGGGGTCTTCCCTTCGGCAACCAGTTTACGGTTGGCAATCTTCACACGGGCCACTTCAACCTGTTCACCTTCGATCAGGTCGGTGTCGCCAGCGCTCAGGATCTCGCACTTGCGAAGCATCTGACGCACGATGACTTCGATGTGCTTGTCGTTGATCTTAACGCCTTGCAGACGGTAAACGTCCTGCACTTCGTTGGCGATGTAGTTGGCGACCGGGCTGATACCGCGCAGGCGCAGGATGTCATGAGCAGACTCGGGACCGTCCGCCAGCACTTCACCCTTCTCAACTTTTTCACCTTCGAACACGTTGAGGTGACGCCATTTCGGAATCATCTCTTCGTAGATCTCGCCACCATCGGTCGGGGTGATGACCAGACGGCGTTTGCCCTTGGTCTCTTTCCCGAAGGAGATGGTACCGGAGATCTCGGCCAGGATGGCCGGCTCTTTCGGCTGACGTGCTTCGAACAGATCCGCAACGCGCGGCAGACCACCGGTGATGTCCTTGGTACCGCTGGACTCTTGCGGGATACGCGCAACCGCGTCACCCACGCCCACGTTGGCACCATCTTCCAGGTTCACGATCGCCTTGCCCGGCAGGAAGTACTGGGCGGGAACGTCGGTGCCCGGGATCATCACATCCTTGCCGTTCAGGTCGACCAGTTTCACGGTCGGACGCATCTCTTTACCGGCGCTCGGACGCTCGTTGACATCCAGTACGACGATGGAAGAGAGGCCGGTCAGCTCGTCAGTCTGACGAGTGATGGTCACACCGTCGATCATGTGTTCGAAGTGCAGACGACCCGCCACTTCGGTGATGATCGGGTGGGTGTGCGGGTCCCAGTTCGCGACGGTATCACCGGCGTTCACCGCTTCGCCATCCTTCACTTCCAGCACGGAACCGTAAGGCAGCTTGTGGCTTTCCTTGGTACGGCCCATCTCGTCCATGATGGTCAGCTCGGTAGAACGGGAGGTGATAACCAGCTTGTCAGAGTTGTTCAGAACGAACTTGGCGTTCTGCAACTTGATGCTACCGGTGTTCTTCACCTGGATGCTGCTCTCGGCAGCCGCTCGGGATGCGGCACCACCGATGTGGAAGGTACGCATCGTCAGCTGGGTACCCGGTTCACCGATGGACTGAGCGGCGATAACACCGACAGCCTCACCCTTGTTAACCAGGTGACCACGGGCCAGATCACGGCCGTAGCAGTGAGCACAGTTACCGAAGTCGGTCTCACAGGTGATGGCAGAACGTACCTTCACGCGGTCGACGGAGTTGCGCTCCAGCAGGTCACACAGCTGCTCGTCGAGCAGGGTGTTGCGCGCTACCAGCACTTCATCCTCGGTACCCGGCTTGATCACGTCTTCGGCCACCACACGACCCAGCACGCGCTCACGCAGCGGCTCGACCACGTCGCCACCCTCGATCAGCGGAGTCATCCACAGACCGTCGGTAGTGCCGCAATCGTCCTCGGTGATCACCATGTCCTGGGCCACGTCAACCAGACGACGGGTCAGGTAACCGGAGTTCGCTGTCTTCAGTGCGGTATCCGCCAGACCTTTACGAGCACCGTGAGTGGAGATGAAGTACTGCAGTACGTTCAGGCCTTCACGGAAGTTCGCCACGATCGGCGTTTCGATGATGGAGCCATCCGGCTTCGCCATCAGGCCACGCATACCGGCCAGCTGACGGATCTGGGCGGCGGAGCCCCGCGCACCAGAGTCGGCCATCATGAAGATGCTGTTGAAGGAGGCTTGCTCTTCCTCATCGCCCAGGGAGTTGACGTTACGCTCCTTGGAAAGGTTGTCCATCATGGCCTTGGAGACGCGATCGTTCGCGCTGGCCCAGATATCGATAACCTTGTTGTAACGTTCGCCCGCGGTCACCAGACCGGACAGGAACTGGTCCTGGATCTCGGCGACTTCGGCTTCTGCAGCAGCGATGATGTCTTTCTTGGCATCCGGGATGACCATGTCATCGATACCAACAGAGGCACCAGACAGGGCCGCGTAGTGGAAACCGGTATACATCAGCTGGTCAGCGAAGATGACGGTATCCTTCAGGCCCTGCTTGCGATAGCAGGTGTTCAGCAGACGGGAGATGAGCTTTTTGCCCAGCGCCTTGTTGGAGACGCACTTGATCCAGTTCTGCGGGTTGACGTCCAAGTCAGCCTGCTCTGCAGCAGTCAGTACCTTGGGCTCGTCGATCAGAGCGTATTCCATGCCTTTGGGCAGGATCAGGCTCAGGATCGCACGACCAACGGTGGTGTTCTTCATCTCGGTCTTGGCAACCAGTTCACCGGCTTCGTTCTTCACGTACTCGGTGATGCGGCACTTGACGCGAGCATGCAGGTCGGCCAGGCCGGCACGGTAGACCTTCTCGGCCTCTTTCGGGCCGGACAGCACCATACCTTCACCCTTCGCATTGATGCGGGCGCGGGTCATGTAGTACAGACCCAAGACCACGTCCTGGGAAGGAACGATGATCGGCTCACCGGAGGCAGGCGACAGGATGTTGTTGGTGGACATCATCAGGGCACGCGCTTCCAGCTGGGCTTCCAGGGTCAGCGGTACGTGGACCGCCATCTGGTCACCGTCGAAGTCCGCGTTATAGGCGGCACAGACGAGCGGGTGCAGCTGGATGGCCTTGCCTTCGATCAGGGTCGGTTCAAACGCCTGGATACCCAGACGGTGCAGGGTCGGCGCACGGTTCAGCAGAACCGGGTGTTCGCGGATCACTTCGTCCAAGATGTCCCAGACGACGGCTTCTTCGCGCTCCACCATCTTCTTGGCGGCCTTGATCGTGGTCGCCAGACCGCGGGATTCCAGCTTGCCGTAGATGAAGGGCTTGAACAGCTCAAGTGCCATCTTCTTCGGCAGACCGCACTGATGCAGACGCAGGGTCGGACCTACGGTGATAACGGAACGACCAGAGTAGTCGACACGCTTACCCAGCAGGTTCTGACGGAAACGACCTTGCTTACCCTTGATCATGTCGGCCAGGGATTTCAGCGGGCGCTTGTTGGAACCGGTGATGGCACGACCACGACGGCCGTTGTCCAGCAGGGCATCCACGGACTCTTGCAGCATGCGCTTTTCGTTGCGCACGATGATGTCCGGCGCAGCCAGATCCAGCAGACGCTTCAAGCGGTTGTTACGGTTAATCACGCGACGGTACAGATCGTTCAGATCGGAGGTCGCGAAACGACCGCCGTCCAGCGGTACCAGCGGACGCAGGTCCGGCGGCAGCACGGGCAGCACTGTCATGATCATCCACTCCGGCTTGTTGCCGGATTGCAGGAAGGCTTCCATCAGCTTCAGACGCTTGGTGGTCTTCTTGCGTTTGGTCTCGGAGTTGGTCTGATCCAGCTCCTCACGCATGGCTTTGACTTCACCTTCCAGATCGATGGCGCGCAGCAGAGCCAGAATGGCCTCGGCACCCATCTTGGCGTCGAATTCGTCGCCCCACTCTTCCAGTGCGTCCAGATAGTTCTCTTCGGAGAGCATCTGGCTGCGCTCGAGGTTGGTCATGCCGGGTTCGATCACTACATAGGATTCGAAATACAGCACGCGCTCGATGTCACGCAGGGTCATGTCCAGCAGCAGACCGATACGGGACGGCAGGGACTTCAGGAACCAGATGTGGGCAGTCGGGCTGGCCAGCTCGATGTGGCCCATGCGCTCACGACGGACCTTGGTCTGGGTCACTTCTACGCCGCACTTCTCACAGATCACACCACGGTGTTTCAGGCGCTTGTACTTGCCGCACAGACACTCGTAGTCCTTCACCGGTCCGAAGATACGGGCGCAGAACAGACCATCACGCTCCGGCTTGAAAGTCCGGTAGTTGATGGTCTCAGGCTTTTTGACCTCACCGAATGACCAGGAGCGGATCATGTCAGGAGAGGCCAGACCGATCTTGATACTGTCAAACTCTTCGGTCTTGGTCTGAGCCTTCAAAAACTTGAGTAAGTCTTTCACGTGTTTCCCCTGTCAGGAGTCTAACCTCGGCGCCCCGGCTGCCGAAACAGCGGGGCGCCCACGTCAATTCTCGAACAATAAGAGCGAGCTCTTACTCTTCGTCCAGCTCGATGTTGATACCCAGAGAGCGGATTTCCTTCAGCAATACGTTGAAGGATTCGGGCATGCCCGGCTCCATACGGTGGTCGCCATCCACGATGTTCTTGTACATCTTGGTACGGCCGTTCACATCGTCAGACTTGACGGTCAGCATTTCCTGCAGGGTATATGCCGCACCGTAAGCCTCCAGGGCCCACACTTCCATCTCACCGAACCGCTGACCACCGAACTGCGCCTTACCACCCAGCGGCTGCTGGGTAACCAGGCTGTAGGAACCGGTAGAACGCGCGTGCATCTTGTCGTCTACCAGGTGGTTCAGCTTCAGCATGTACATGTAACCCACGGTGACCTTGCGCTCGAAGGCGTTACCGGTACGACCGTCGAACAGGGAGATCTGACCGGATTCCGGCAGATCGGCCAGCTTCAGCAAGGCTTTGATTTCGCGCTCTTTGGCACCATCAAAGACAGGTGTAGCCACCGGCAGCCCCTTACGCAGGTTACCCACCAGGGTACGCACGTCGTCGTCAGACAGTTCGGCAATGTTCACTTGCTGGGAGTCCTTCTCGCCCAGGTCATAGACCTGTTGCAGGAACTCGCGCATCTCGTGCAGCTCGCGCTGTTCTTTGATCATGCGGTCGATCTTCTCGCCGATGCCCTTGGCCGCGAGGCCCAGGTGCACTTCGAGGATCTGACCGATGTTCATACGAGACGGTACACCCAGCGGGTTCAGTACGATGTCGACCGGACGGCCGTACTCGTCATGGGGCATATCCTCGACCGGACAGATCTTGGAGATAACACCCTTGTTACCGTGACGGCCCGCCATCTTGTCACCCGGCTGGATGCGACGCTTGACGGCCAGATAGACCTTGACGATCTTCAGTACGCCCGGCGCCAGGTCATCGCCCTGGATGATCTTGCGACGCTTGTTCTCGAATTTCTTGTCGAACTCGGCCTTCAGCTCAACGTGCTGTTCAGCGATCTGCTCCAGCTCGATTTGCTTGGCTTCATCTTCGATGGCCAGCTCAAACCACTTGGAACGATCGAGCTTGTTCAGACGATCTTCGCTGTAACCGGCGGCCAGCAGCAGGTTGCGGGAACGGCCAAAGATGCCGTCTTCCAGGATCTTGAACTCTTCGGTCAAGTCCTTCTTCGCTTCCTTCAGCTGCATCTCTTCGATTTCTTTGGCACGCTTGTCTTTTTCCACGCCATCGCGGGTAAAGACTTGCACGTCAACCACGGTACCGTACACACCGTTCGGCACTCGCAGGGAGGAGTCCTTCACGTCGGACGCCTTCTCACCGAAGATGGCGCGCAGCAGCTTCTCTTCCGGAGTCAGCTGGGTTTCACCTTTCGGAGTCACCTTGCCGACCAGAATGTCGCCGCCCTTCACTTCGGCACCCACGTAGACGATGCCGGACTCGTCCAGCTTGGACAGAGCGGCTTCACCCACGTTCGGGATGTCAGCAGTGATCTCTTCCGGACCCAGCTTGGTGTCACGGGAGATACAGGCCAGTTCCTGGATGTGAATGGTGGTCAGGCGATCTTCCTGAACAACACGCTCGTTCACCAGGATCGAGTCTTCGAAGTTGTAACCGTTCCACGGCATGAACGCGACGCGCAGGTTCTGACCCAGCGCCAGTTCACCCAGGTCGGTGGACGGGCCGTCAGCCAGTACGTCGCCAGCCATGACCGGCTCACCCAACATCACGCACGGACGCTGGTTGATACAGGTGTTCTGGTTGGAACGGGTGTATTTGGTCAGACTGTAGATGTCGATGCCAGCTTCGCCAGGCAGCAGCTCATCTTCGTTGACCTTGATAACGATACGGGAGGCATCGACATAGTCGATCATACCGCCACGCTTGGCCACTACGGTCACACCGGAGTCAACGGCCACTGCGCGTTCCATACCGGTACCTACCAGCGGCTTGTCAGCGCGCAGGGTCGGTACAGCCTGACGTTGCATGTTTGAACCCATCAATGCGCGGTTCGCGTCATCGTGTTCCAGGAACGGGATCAGGGCCGCTGCCACAGAGACGATCTGTTGCGGGCTCACGTCCATGTACTGGATCTGGTCGGCGTTCATAAAGGTGGATTCACCTTTGTGACGGCACGGGATCAATTCATCTTTCAGACGGCCATCTTCGGTGGTCGCGGCGTTGGCCTGTGCGATCACGTACTTGCCTTCTTCAATCGCAGACAGGTAATCCACTTCGTCGGTGATCACACCGTCGATCACCTTGCGGTACGGGGTCTCGAGGAAACCGTACTCGTTGGTGCGGGAATACACGGACAGCGAGTTGATCAGACCGATGTTCGGACCTTCCGGCGTTTCGATGGGGCACAGACGACCGTAGTGGGTCGGGTGTACGTCTCGAACTTCGAAACCGGCACGCTCACGGGTCAGACCGCCCGGGCCCAGCGCGGAGATACGGCGCTTGTGGGTCACTTCGGACAGCGGGTTGTTCTGGTCCATGAACTGGGACAGCTGGCTGGAACCAAAGAACTCTTTGACCGCGGCGGAGATCGGCTTGGCGTTGATCAGATCCTGCGGCATCAGGGTGTCCAGATCGCCCAGAGACAGGCGCTCCTTCACCGCACGCTCGACACGGACCAGACCAACACGGAACTGGTTCTCGGCCATTTCACCGACAGAACGGATACGACGGTTACCAAGGTGGTCGATATCGTCCACTTCGTCGTTACCGTTACGGATATCGATCAGGCGCTTCATGACCTCGACGATATCGTCCTTGGTCAGCACGCCAACGCCTGTCTCGTCTTCACGACCCAAACGGCGGTTGAACTTCATCCGACCTACGGTAGACAGGTCGTAACGCTCGGAAGAGAAGAACAGGTTCTCGAACAGCTGCTCGGCCGCTTCACGAGTGGGCGGCTCGCCCGGACGCATCATGCGATAGATCTCGACCAGGGCTTCCAGGCGGCTGGAGCTGGAGTCGATACGCAGGGTCTCGGACATGTAGGCACCGTGATCCAGTTCGTTGGTGAACAGAACCTCGAAGTGCTTGAAGCCGGCTTGGGACAGGTTGGCAACCGCTTCCAGGCTCAGCGCCTGGTTGGCAGTGACAACCATCTCACCAGTCTGCGGGTGCGCGTAGTTCTTGGCTGCAACTTTGCCAACAACATACTCTACCGGCACCTCGATCTGGGTGATGCCGTCTTTTTCCAGCTGACGGATGTGACGGGCAGTGACACGACGACCGGTCTCGACCACCACAGCGCCATTGGCAATGATGTCGAAGGTCGCGGTCTCGCCACGCAGGCGCTCGGGCACCAGATCCATCATCAACTTGCCATCCTTGACTTCGAAACCGATGGTCTCGAAGAAGGTGGCCAGGATTTCTTCGGAACTGAAGTCCAGGGCGCGCAGAATAATGGAGGCTGGCAGTTTACGACGACGGTCGATACGGACAAACAGGTTGTCTTTCGCATCGAACTCGAAGTCCAACCAGGAGCCACGGTAGGGGATAACGCGAGCGTTATAAAGCACCTTACCGGATGAATGTGTTTTGCCTTTATCGTGGTCGAAGAAGACGCCCGGGCTGCGGTGCAGCTGGGAGACGATGACCCGCTCGGTACCATTGATGACAAAGGTGCCGTTTTCGGTCATGAGCGGAATTTCGCCCATGTAAACTTCTTGTTCCTTGATGTCTTTGACGGTGCCGGCAGCTGCTTCACGGTCGTACAGAACCATACGAAGCTTGACACGCAGCGGCGCGGAGTAGGTCACTCCACGGATCTGGCATTCTTTTACGTCAAATACCGGCTCACCCAGGCGATAGCTGACATACTGAAGCTCAGCACTACCGGAGTAACTGGTGATCGGGAAAACGCTACGGAAGGCGGCTTCTAGGCCGTACTCACCTTCCGGGTCAGCCTCGATGAACTGCTTGAAGGAGTCCAGCTGAATGGACAACAGATAAGGCGTGTCCAGTACCTGGTCTCGCTTACCGAAGTCCTTACGTATGCGTTTTTTTTCGGTATAAGAGTAAACCATAGGGTTCCTCAGCTCGCTGATAAGTGACCCACTCTGTCCCCACGGGACAGCTCTGTCTCAACACCGTTTTGTGTTGGCCCGGACGATGAGGCGGTCCGGATTGCTGGTGCACCGAGAGTCGTGAACGGTGTGAAATACTCTCAGTCTACAGCGCAAAAAGGCTGGTGAATAAAGATTCACCAGCCTTAGCCTGTTTTATCAGGCTAATCTACATAAATGCAGATTATTTGATCTCAACAGAAGCACCGGCAGCTTCCAGCTCTTTCTTCAGAGCTTCAGCTTCGTCCTTGGACACGGCTTCTTTCAGATTGGTCGGAGCAGCTTCTACCAGGTCCTTGGCTTCTTTCAGGCCCAGACCGGTAGCGCCACGAACGGCCTTGATGACGGCAACTTTGTTGGCGCCAGCAGCAGTCAGAACTACGTCGAACTCGGTCTTCTCTTCTACTGCTTCAGCAGCAGCCGGGCCAGCCATGACGGCAGCAGCGGCAGAAACACCGAACTTCTCTTCCATAGCTTCGATCAGCTCAACAACTTCCATTACGGACATGGAAGCAACGGCTTCGATGATTTGGTCTTTAGTGATAGACATGACAAAAATTCCTGATGTTGAATAAACTCAAACAGCCTAGATAGGCGAGAATCAAGCAGCAGCTTGTTTCTGGTCGCGAACAGCAGCGATAGTACGAACCAGCTTGCCAGCAGAGGCTTCCTTCATGGTAGCCATCAACTTCGCAATTGCTTCTTCGTAAGTCGGCAGCGTGGCCAGACGATCAATTTGTGCTGCGGCGATAAACTCACCGTTAAAAGCGCCAGCCTTGATTTCGAACTTTTGGTTCGCTTTGGCAAACTCTTTGAACAGACGAGCGGCAGCGCCCGGGTGTTCGTTAGAGAAAGCAATCAAGGTAGGACCGGTAAATGCGTCGTTCAGGCACTCGTATTCGGTACCTTCTACCGCGCGACGCAGCAGGGTGTTACGCACAACGCGCATGTACACACCAGCTTCACGAGCGGTCTTACGCAGGACGGTCATCTTGTCTACAGTGACGCCGCGAGAATCGGCTACAACTGCAGAAAGAGCGCCTTTGGCAGCTTCGTTGACTTCAGCAACAATTGCCTTTTTGTCTTCGAGTCCCAATGCCATTGGCTTAACTCCTGGATTGAATCCGGGTCTGTTGACCCAGTACTGACACATCCCCCCTACCTTTACAACAGAGGGGAACGATGCGGTAGCAGGATTCCAGAAGAGAAAGAATCTTTCTCGCTGGGTTTCCGGCACCGTCTACGCAGGAAAAATTAAGGCTTTGCGGCCTCCTGCGGTCTTGGACGGAGGTCGAAACCCCCAACCAATCAAGGCGCAAAATTATAGATTAAATTTTGCGCCTTGTAAAACCCATCAATTAGGCCTGAGCTTCCAGGGAAGCTTGGTCTACGGCAACACCGGCACCCATGGTGGTGGAGATGCTGACTTTCTTGATGAATACACCCTTGGCGGAGGACGGCTTGGCCTTCTTCAAGGCAACCAGCAGAGCTTCCAGGTTTTCTTTCAGCTGAACTTCGTTGAAAGAGACCTTGCCCAGAGTGGTATGAATGATACCGTTCTTATCGTTACGGTAACGAACCTGACCAGCCTTGGCGTTCTTGACGGCTTCGGCTACGTTCGGAGTGACGGTACCCACTTTCGGGTTCGGCATCAGACCGCGCGGGCCCAGGATTTGACCCAGTTGACCAACAACACGCATGGCATCCGGGGATGCGATGACGACGTCGAAGTTCATCTCGCCTTTCTTGACCAGCTCAGCCAGGTCATCCATACCAACCAGTTCAGCACCGGCAGCCTTGGCGGCTTCGGCGTTGGCACCCTGGGTGAACACGGCGACACGGATGTCACGACCGGTACCGTGCGGCAGTACAGTTGCACCACGTACGTTCTGGTCGGATTTACGAGCATCGATACCCAGGTTAACGGCAACGTCAACGCTTTCAACGAACTTGGCAGTAGCCAGTTCTTTCAGCAGGGCAATGGCTTCGTTGATGGAGTACTCTTTGGTACCGTCAACTTTTTCGCGAATAACGCGCATACGCTTGGACAGTTTAGCCATTGTCTTACTCCTCCACTACCAGGCCCATGGAACGAGCGGAACCGGCGATGCAACGTACTTTTGCATCCAGATCGGCACCAGTCATATCCGGCTCTTTGGTCTTGGCGATTTCTTGCAGCTGAGCCACAGTCACCTTACCAACCTTGTCTTTGTTCGGCTTGGCGGAACCAGACTGGATACCAGCGGCTTTCTTCAGCAGGAAGGAAGCGGGCGGAGTCTTGGTTTCGAAGGTGAAGGAACGGTCGCTGTAAACGGTGATCACGACCGGAGTCGGAGAACCTTTTTCCAGCTTTTCTGTACGGGCGTTGAATGCCTTACAGAATTCCATGATGTTCACACCGTGCTGACCCAGAGCAGGACCAACGGGAGGGCTGGGGTTAGCACTGCCAGCCTTAACTTGCAGCTTGATATAAGCTGTGACTTTCTTAGCCATTACAAAAATACCTCAAAAATGGGTTCTAACGCCTCGGAGACATGCTCCTGCAAACGGCTCCCCAACAAATAAAGGGGCAGCGAATTATAGAGATAATCGCTGCCCCTGACAACCGTTAAACGTACAGAGATTAATCAGCCTTTTTCGACCTGACCAAAATCCAGTTCTACCGGCGTTGAGCGGCCGAAGATCAGTACGGAGACCTTCACGCGGCTCTTTTCGTAGTCCACCTCTTCAACGGTACCGTTGAAGTCGGCGAACGGACCATCGGCAACCCGGACCATCTCACCCGGTTCAAACAGGGTTTTCGGACGCGGTTTGTCGTGGGCATCTTGCAGACGGTTGAGGATGGCATCCGCTTCTTTATCGGAGATCGGAGCCGGACGGTCGGAAGTACCGCCGATGAAGCCCATGACGCGCGGTACATTGCGTACCAAGTGCCATGTGGTTTCATCCATCACCATCTGGACCAGGACGTATCCTGGGAAAAATTTGCGCTCACTCTTGCGCTTCTGGCCAGCACGCATCTCGACCACTTCTTCGGTCGGGACCAGCACTTCACCAAACAGCTCTTCCATGCCATGCATCTTGATATGTTCACGCAGGGATTTGGCAACACGGCCTTCGTAGCCGGAAAATGCCTGCACGACATACCATCTCATACGCTGTTCACGTTGTTCAGTCATGGCTTATCCTTACACACCGGTAATCAGGTTGACCAACCAGACCAAGGCGCCGTCCAACACGAACAGCAGCAGCCCCATCACGGCAGTCACCGCCAGCACAATCAGGGTTGTCTGAATGGCTTCCTGACGGGTCGGCCATACGACCTTGCGGACTTCCAGGCGAGACTCACGGGCAAACGCCAGTGTTGCCTTGCCCTTGGTGGTTTGCAGGGCCACTGCACCGGCAGCAGCGATGACAACGACCACACCCAGGGCGCGGACGGCAGCAATAACGTCGCTCAGCAGGTAATTGCCCACTACAGCGGCCGCCAAGATGATGAAAACCAGGCCCCAAAGCAGGGTATCCTTGCTTCCGCCCTGACCCTCAGAACTAACACTCATACAACCCACCTGTATCTGACGTAACCAAAGACACAAAAGCCCCGTACGAGACGAGGTATATGGCAGGGGCGGCAGGACTCGAACCCGCAACCATCGGTTTT
>NZ_CAWMFQ010000286.1:0-732 GCF_963866995.1 Aeromonas sp. ZOR0002
CCTCTTCCTGGCCCAGGAGAGCGAGATGCAGGCCGTTCACGCCATCTGGCAGGGGCAGCCGCTGGCGTGCGAACAGGTACAGTGGCAGGGGGCGCTGCTCGGCGGTCTCTACCACACGGAGCGCCTCTGCCTGCCCCTCGACGAGGCACAGTGGGCCCGCTACCTCAGCGACTGGGGCCCCTTCCCCGGTGCCTGCCAACTGCTGGTCGAACCCCTTCACAACCACCGTCAGGAGCTGATCGGCTGCCTGCTGCTGATCCTGCCAGACTGCTCGCCCCGCGAACTGGCCTCGCGCATCAGCCTCATCGAGGCGCTGGCGGGCACCTCCTCCTCCGCCATCGAAAACCAGCGCCTGCTGGAGGAGCAGAAGCAGTTGCTGGAAGCCTTCATCGAGCTCATCGCCGGTGCCATCGATGCAAAGAGCCCCTACACCGGCGGCCACTGCCAGCGGGTGCCGGAACTGGCCAGGATGCTGACCCAGGCTGCCTGCGCACAGCAGACGGGGCCCTTTGCCGATTTCCGGCTCAACGAAGAGGAGTGGGAGGCCATCCATATCGCGAGCTGGCTGCACGACTGCGGCAAGGTCACCACCCCGGAGTTCGTGGTGGACAAGGCGACCAAGCTCGAGACCATTTACGACAGGATCCACGAGATCCGCACCCGCTTCGAGGTGCTCAAGCGGGATGCCCACATCGAGGCGCTCTGCGGCCTGCTGCCCCCATCCGGGCAGCA
>NZ_CAWMFQ010000287.1:0-7711 GCF_963866995.1 Aeromonas sp. ZOR0002
GGGATTTTCAATCCCCTGCTCTACCGACTGAGCTATCTGGGCGTGGGCGCTATTAAACGGATTTTAGGGCAGGTGGTCAACGGGAAATTTCACTTTTCGTCTCGTTCGTCTCTTTTTTGCGCAGCATCATCCATTTTCATCACTTCTGCTGGCGGGACCGCTCCCCGGCGCCCCCAGAGGCGGGACTCCTCCCCCTTGAGCAGGCGGGTAATGTTCTCGTGATGACGGATCAGGATGAGACAGGAGAGCAGGGAGACCGGCAACGTGTATTCCGGTTTGAGCAGATAGGTAAAGAGCGGAGTCAGCAACACGGTCACGATGGACGCCAGTGACGAATAGCCGCTCACCAGCAGCACCAGCAGCCAGGTGGTGATGACGGCGCCCCCCATGGCAAAGCCGATGGGCAGCATGGTACCGAGGGCGGTGGCGACGCCCTTGCCGCCACGGAAGTGGAAGAAGAGGGGGTACATGTGGCCCAGACAGGCGGCCACCCCGATAAAGCCGAGGTAGACGGGCTTGATCTGCAGATACCAGGCGAGGTAGACGGGGGCCATCCCCTTGAGCACGTCGAGAAGCAGTACGATCAGCGCCGCCATCCGGCCGCCGAGGCGCAACACATTGGTCGCCCCCGGGTTGTGGGAACCATGGTCACGGGGATCCGGCAGACCCGTGATGCGGGAAACCAGCACGGCACTGGACAGCGAGCCGCCCAGATAGGCCAGAATAATCATCAAAATCGTCAGGGCCGTCATCTTGGTCGTTTTTACCACGATATGAATGGGGTATGATGCGGGCCACATTCCCAGGCCCGGGCTTGCCCGAAAGCGTGTCGCCCAAACCGGCCGCCAGCGGCAATCTGCTTGCCGGGCCTGCATCCCTGCGCTGTTTTCACAGCCCATCAAGAGTAAAGAAGAAGTACTGTCATGGACAAGGTGTTTATTCGCGGACTCGAGGTTTTGACCACCATAGGGGTATATGAGTGGGAGAAGGGCATTCGCCAGAAGCTCTGTTTCGACCTCGAGATGGGGTTTGACAATCGCCCAGCCGCCGCAACCGACGATATCAATCTGGCGCTGGATTACGCCACCCTCTCTCGCAAGATCTGTGATCACGCCCAGGGCAAGATAGTGGAGCTGGTAGAGACCATGGCCGAGCAGGTCGCCGCCCTGGTGCTGGAAGACGAGCGGGTACAGTGGGTCAAGGTGACCCTGACCAAACCGGGTGCCGTGCCCAATGCGGCAGGTGTCGGGGTCGAGATCCTGCGCCATCGCACGCCGGCTGCGAGCGCCAACTGATGACCCGCATCTATATCAGTCTGGGATCCAACATCGATCGGGAACGCCATATCCGCGCCGGCCTCGATGCCCTGCACGCCGAATTCGGCGAGTTGCAGGTCTCCCGGGTATTCGAGAGCGAGGCAGTGGGCTTCAACGGCCGCCCCTTCTACAACCTGGTGGTGGGTGCCGATACCGAGCTGCCCCTGGCGACCCTGTGCCAGCGGCTGCGCGCCATGGAGTTCGCTCACGGCCGCGAGCCGGATGCCAAGAAGTTCGCCCCCCGCACCCTGGATCTCGATCTGCTGCTCTACGGCGAGCTGGTCTGCGAGACGCCGCTGGTGCTGCCGCGCGGCGAGATCCTCACCAACGCCTTCGTGCTCTGGCCGCTGGCGGAGCTGGCCCCCACATTCCGCCACCCCATCGATGGTCGCACCATCGGTGAGCTGTGGGCAGGTTACGACAAAGCCTCCCAGCGCCTTGACCCCATTCCCTTCCACTGGAAAGCGGGCGAATTGCAGCATCACTGAACAACAAGGGCACCCTCGGGTGCCCTTGTTGATGACTCCGCTGATGATGGATAAGAAACGGTGATTGGGCCTGCGCCGGTGCAAGTGGCAGGATGACCGCCATCACAGGAGAACCCCATGCCACTCGATGCCATTCACGACTTCAACCGTCAGTTGCTCACCGGCCTGCCCCACCAGCGCTTCGAGCACGAACCCATCCTCGATTACGCCACCGACGAGCGGGTCAAGGCTCGCCTCGGCTGGCAGGCCGAGTTCAGCAAGACCCTTTTCCTCAAATTCAAGGATGGTCGCTTCGCCCTGCTGCTGACCCACAGGGACGGCCGGCTCGACTGCAAGGCGGTCAAGGCGGCGCTCGGTGCCAAACCCTCCATCTGCACCGCCGACGAGATGCAGACCGAGATTGGCTGCCTGCCGGGAGCCGTCTGCCCCTTCCTGCCCCGCGCCGACATCCCCCTGCTGGTGGATCCCGTGCTCATGAATCACCACGCCTTTACCTGGACGCCGGGCCACCCCGAGCAGACTTTCCTGCTGGAGACCACCCACCTGGCCGGACTGCTGGCCCGATTGCCCTGCGACGTGAGCTACCTGCCCGCCCCCTGAGCCTGGGACTCAGCGCTTTTCCCGCGCCAGCTGGGCGAAGATCAGCGCCGCCAGCATGGACATCAGACCGATGCACAGATAGGTGAGGTGGAACCCCTCCAGCCAGCGGCCACTCTCCTCGGGCTGGCCGATGGAGAAGAGCCCCAGCAGGCTGGCGGCGATGGCCACCCCCAGGCTCATGGAGAGCTGCATCACCACCGACAGCAGACCGTTGCCGCTGCTGGCGTGCTCGCTGCTGAGATCCTGCAGGGTCAGGGTGTTCATGGCGGAAAATTGCAGGGAGTTGATGGCGCCAAAGACCGCCAGCCACACCAGCAGTACGCCGTGGGGCACCTGGTTGTCGATGAAATAGAAGCTCGCGATCATGGCCCCGAGCGCCAGGGTGTTGCCGATCAGGATGCGGCGATAACCGATGCGCGGAATGAGCTTGTTCACCAGCGTCTTGGTCAGCATGGCGCCGATCACCGTGGGGATCATGGTCATCCCCGCCTTGCTCGGGGAGAAGCCGAGCCCCAGTTGCAGGAAGAGCGGGGTGAGAAACGGCATGGCGCCGCTGCCGAGGCGGGCAAACAGATTGCCCCAGATACCGATGGCGAAGGTGGACGTCTTGAACAGCGCCAGACTGAACAGGGGCTGCTCCGCCGTGGCGGCATAGAGCCAGTAGCTCGCCATGGCGGCCAGACCGAACAATACCGCAAACAGGGCCCAGCCGGTTGAGATGCTGTGCTCCCCCAGGCCTTGCAGACCGACGGATACCAGCACCATGCCGACACTGAACAGCACAAACCCCTGCCAGTCAAACCTGGCGGTGTGCTGGCGAAGGTCGGGCATGAAGTGCCAGCTCGCCACGAAGCCGAGCAGGCCCACCGGCAGGTTGATGAGGAAGACCCAGTGCCAGCTCGCCACCTCCACCAGCCAGCCCCCCAGGGCCGGGCCGATGAGGGGGCCGAGCAGACCGGGGATGGTGACGAACGACATCACCCTCAGCAGTTCATGCTTGCTGTAGACCCGCAGCACCGCCAGACGCCCGATAGGCATCAGCAAGGCCCCCCCGACCCCTTGCAACACCCGGGCGATCACCAGCATGGGCAGGGTGTTGGCGATGGCACAGGCCAGGGAACCCAGGGTAAACAGCAGGATGGCGACCAGATAGACCCGGCGGGTGCCGAATCTGTCCGCCAGCCAGCCGGAGGCAGGAATGAGCAGGGCCACCGTCAGCATGTAGGCGATGATGACGGACTGCATCTGCAGCGGACTCTCGCCCAGGGCCTCGGCCATGCTGGGCAGGGCAGTGTTGAGGATGGTGCCATCCAGGGTCTGCATGAAAAAACCGACCGCCGTCAGCCAGGGCAGCCATTTGCGCTGGGCGGGCGTCACCATCGGGGAGCTGTCAGGCATGGTTCTGTCTCTCCTCATCACATAAGAAAAGACCCGCACGAGCGCGGGTCATATCAGCATATCAGGCATCCGGCTGGCCGAGCATGGCCTTGAGGTGCTCTTCCAGGCTGGGTTCGGGGGCCTTGAGGGTTGAGAGGAACAACTGCTCTATGCCTACCCTGTCCTGGCTCTTCACGATGAAAACCAGCCGGGACTGGGCCTTGCCTTCGGGCCACTCCCCCAGCGCCTGCAACGGATAGAGCTGGCCGTGCACCCCGTGGATCACCACTGGCTGGCTCTCCCCTTCAAGTTGCAATATCCCCTTGAGACGCAGCAGGGCATCACCGTATTGCGCCTGCACCGCATCGATAGCGGCCAGCAGGCGGGAGGGCTTGAGCGGCTCGCCGATGCGCAGGGAGAAACTTTCGATATTGCCGTGCTCGAAGCGGGTGGGCGCGGCCGTCCCCACCTTGGCGGCAAACGGCGTCATCTTCGGCTGCATGGGCGAAGCCAGCCCCTGTTTCGGGGATTCGGTACGCAGCCAGGCCAGCAACTGGCGCACGTCGCGCCCCGCCGCCTCGTTGTAGGCGCCGAGCTTCTCCAGCACCGCGGGTGAGAGCACCCCATTGCTGACCCGCTGGATGGGAGCTGCCGGATTGAGGGCCGCCAGTTGGGCTTCCACCCGAGCAAGGGTCTCTTCATCCACCAGATCGCCCTTGCTCACCACCAGCAGATCCGCCAGCGCCACCTGTTTGACCGCCTCATATTGAGCCGCAAGCTGCTGCTCAATATGACCGGCATCCACCACGGTGACGGTGCCGTCGAAGCGGTAGCGCTGGGCGATAAAGCCCTCTTCCCTCAACGTGAACAGCACAGGGGCCGGATCGGCCAGACCCGTGGTCTCGATGATCAGCCGTTTGAAGGGTTTGATTTTGCGCTGGATGGCCTTCATGAAGAGCCCCTGCAGCGCCTCCACCAGGGAGCCCTGCACCGAGCAGCAGATGCAGCCGGAATCGAGCAGCACCACCTGCTCGTCCACCTGCTGTACCAGATGGTGATCCAGCCCCACGGAGCCGAACTCGTTGATGAGCACGGCGCACTCCCCGAGCTCGGGCTGCTTGACCCAGTGGTTGAGCAAGGTGGTCTTGCCGCTGCCGAGAAAGCCGGTCAGCAGGGTCACGGGGATGCGGGTGTCTTGCATGTCTGTCATCGGGTTGCCCCCCCTCTGATCGGCAGGAGGATGAGTAAGCGAGTGTCTTGCATATCGGTCATGTCAGATCCTTACCGGTTGGCGAACAGGTCGCCGAGCCAGCGGTTTTCGAAACGGCCATGGGGGTCAAGCTCCCGCTTCAGGGCCAGGAAGTCGTGCCAGCGCGGCAACAGGGCCGGGAAGTCGTAGAGGTCCATCGCCAGGTGCTTGCCGAAATGGGGAATGCCGCCGAGGGGCACCAGCAGTTGCTGCAACTCGCGCATCTGCTCCATGGAGCCCCCGACAAAGGTCCCGTCCGCCGCCAGATAGACCAGAAAACCTATCCAGCACACCGACTTGCCATGGGCGGCACTGAGCCAGGCCACGGATGGACCGGTGCAGCGCAGGATGAAGGGGTAGTGCAGCACGCCGGGGTTCGCCTCCTGCCATGTCTGCAGGATTGCAAGGGCCTCCCCCATGCGTTCGAGGGGCACGGCCACCTCGCAGTTGATCTGGGGAGCAGGAATTCCCTTGCAGAGGATCTGGTAGACGTTGCCCACCAGATCCGAGGCGTCCTTGAAGCGGCGTACCGTCTCGAAGTGCTCGCCTGCCCTGGCCTCGTCCTTGGTGTCTCTGGCCATCTTCTGCAGGGTCGCGTCTATGGTGGCATTGAGCGCCAGGTTCATGCGCTCGTCCATGTCTCCCTCCAGCACCAGCGGCTCGCTGCCCCCGGCGCGGTAGCGGGCCACCTCGTCATCGGAGGCGGGATCCACCAGCCAGATGTGGCTCTCGCCGGTCCAGGCGAACCACCAGCTCTTCACGAAGGCGTGCTCCCGGTTGAGGCGCTCGTTGTGTTCCAGCAGGAAGGGGTAGTCGGTGGTGAACTTGGTGCAGCGCATGATGCGGTTGGGCACGGTGTTGAGGGTCACATCCAGCAGGATGCCGAGCATCCCCATGCCCATCACGAAGGCGCCGAAGCGCGGATCGGTGCGATCCACACGGATGATGTCGCCGCTCGCCAGCATCACGGTCAGGGCAGCCACCGCATCGCACAGGGCGGACTGGTGCAGTCCCTGCCCATGGGTGCCGGTACTGAGCGCACCGCCCAGGGTCTGGATACCGATGACGCCGGGGGACGCCGGCAGCATGCGAGCCATGGCGATGAGGTCGGCATAGACGGTATCAAGCGGCGTCCCCGCCAGGTAGGTCACCGTATCGGCAGTCTTGTCCAGCTGGCCGCGCAGGTGGTGCAGGTCCACCAGCAGCGCCTGGCTGCCTTCGGCGTAGACGCTGTGGATGGGTTCGAAAGAGAGGCCGGAGCCGATGAGCCGCAGCTTGCGCTCGGGATATTCCCGCAGCAGTTGCTGCAGCTCGTCACGGGTCGTCGGGCGCCACACCTGATCAAGGGCGCCGAGGGGGTTGGTTCTGGACCAGTTGAACAGCACCTCCCGATTGCCAATCGCCTTGATGCTGTGAAATGCCTGGAACCTGACCGTCATACCGCGCCTCATCTGACTTCAAAATGAGCGCCAATTCTACCGAAAAGTGGCTGCCAAGGCATGAAAAACAAGACCCTACAGTCGGGGGTGGATAGGGGGAGCGCCCCTCCCCGCCTCAGCGCGTCTGCTGGGTCAATGCCAGCAACATGCCGAATCCCACCAGCAGGCCCCCGAACACCCGATCGATCCAGTGGCGTACCGCCAGCAGTCGGTCCCGCACCGCAGGGGTGGAGAAGAAGAGCGCCACCGCACCAAACCAGAGGGCGTGCGCCAGCGCGATGAAGGCGCCATAGCCGATCTGGACCGCCAGCGGCGTCTGCGGCTGCACCACCTGCATGAAGAGGCTGACGATGAAGATGGTCGTCTTGGGATTGAGCACATTGGTCAGAAATCCGGTGCGCAGCGCCCCCAGGCTGGAGAGGGCAGGCTGACAGATGCTCTCTTCATCGGCAGCCGGTTTGGCCCGCAGCATCTTGATGCCGAGGAAGATGAGATAGGCGGCCCCTGCCAGCTTGATGAGGTTGAACAGCCAGAGGGATTGCTGGATCAGCAGGCCCACCCCCAGCAGGGTGTAGGTCACGTGCACGCAGACCCCGGCCGCGATGCCGAGCGCCGTCAACACGCCGGTGCGGCGCGAGAGCAGCAGGCTGTTGCGCGACACCATGGCAAAGTCGGGCCCGGGGCTGATGACGGCAAAGAGGGTAATGGCGACAACGGCTAACAGTTCGGTCATGAAAAGAGTCCTGATTAGAGGGGATATCGGCTATTTTATTTGCCAACAACACCAATAACGAACGATGATTTCTGACATGAATGGTGAAAAAAAACTCACAAAAAGCCCTCTCGCTTCCCTCCCTCACCGCCCTGCGCTGTTTTGAGGTCGCGGCCCGCACCGAGCATTTCGGCCGCGCCGCCGATGAACTGCATCTCACCCATGGCGCCATCAGCCGGGCGGTACGACTGCTCGAGGAGGATCTGGGGGTCATGCTGTTCGAGCGGCGCCAGCGCCGGGTCTTTCTGACCGACGCGGGTGAACGGTTCTATCAGGCGGTCAGAGAGGGGTTGGGCAGCATCCGCCAGACGGCGCAGGCCCTGCGCCAGCAGAGCCGTCCCCAGTCGCTGGTGCTCTCCTGCGAACCCACCCTCCTGATGCGCTGGCTGATCCCGCGCTGGCCCGCCTTCCAGGCCCTGCACCCGGAGCTAGACGTACACCTGATGGCGGGCGGCGGCGCCCTCAGCTTT